>NZ_JANLVV010000064.1:0-11163 GCF_031364185.1 Salinibacterium sp.
GTTCGCGATGGCGGATTTCGGCCTTTCCACCCCGGACGTGTATCGCGAGCTCGATAAGCATCGCGACCGCCACTCGCAGGACATCTTCCCGGCATCCCTCGCCCCGACGGTCGACGCGAACGTGCTGCAGGCGCTGCGCGCTGGCGACCCGCACATGCTCGCGGAGTGCCTGTTCAACGACCTGCAGGCGCCCGCGCTGCACCTGGAACCGTCGCTCGCCGCCGTGCTGGAGCTCGGCGAACAGAACGGCGCGCTCGCCGGAATCGTGTCGGGCTCGGGCCCGACCATCGCGTTCCTGACGGCCGACCTCGACTCCGCGCTCGAACTGCAGATCGCGCTCAGCGCGGCCCGCCTCACCGTAGTTCGGGCGACCGGCCCCGTACACGGGGCCCGCGTTATCGCGTAGTCGCGGGCGCCGACTCGCGCCCGCCGGCGCTGCCTACGGTCGCCAAGCCCGCGCGCGTTCCGCGAGACCCGGCAAAGTGTAGGTTGCCGGCCCGGGACGCACGATTCGCCGGGTCTCGCGCGGCTTGGTGCCGCCGGCCCGGCAGGGCCGGGCAGCGCGGCCGCCGGGCCCGGCCGACCGAGCTGCGGGCGTGGCCTCAGTCGCGCACGTAGCGCAGCACGTTGATCCAGGTGAAGCTCCACTCGTCGGTGACGCGCCACCCCACCGACTCCAGTGCTGCCGTGGTGGCCGGGCGGAGGTCGCGCGATTTGCTCGTGATCAAGTAGGCGACGTCGGTGCCCTCGAGCCGGTCGAGTGACTGGGCGATGGGCGCGCGTGTCTCCCAGAGCTGGGCGGTGTCGGCCGCGGGGGTGCGGATGGTGACATCCACTGTGTCGGCAAATGGTTGTGGATAGGAGTACGCAATCACCCTGGTCGTGGCTTTCGCATGGCCCCAGAGTTCTCCGTAGATGATGGCCGTCGTGCTATCGGGTCCGTCGGCCGCACGTTCGGTTTGGATCAGCTGGGCGACCTTGGTCCAGGACGAGTTTTCTTTCGCCTCCGGCTGGCGCTGAGCAGACATTTGGGGCAGAGCGAGCACCGCGATCAGCGCCAGTGCCAGCGGGGCCGCCGGACGCCAGCGAATGGAGTCGATGCCACTGGCGATCGCGATCGCGACGAACGGCGCGCACATGGTCAGGTAGCGGGGCTGGTACATCGGCACGTGCACAACACTGATGAACAGCAGCGTGAGGGTGGGCAGAAGCAGAGCGGGGAGCATCACGGCGAGCACGGTTCGGGCGTGGGCGCGAACCAGCGCCACGATTCCGAGCAGGATGAGCCCCCACGCGACGATGGCGAATGCCCACGCAACGATCGCCGGTGTGTCGTTCGAATCGAACCACTGCCAACTCAGTATCCGTTCGGCGGTGTCGCTGCCGAGGGGCCTGATCCAGGAGACTTGCCCGCTCTGGCTGATCACGATGAGAGCGAACGGCAGGCTGGCGAAGGCTGCGGCGCCGGCCGAGAAAAGCCAGTTGCGAGCGTTGATGCGCGACCGCGGGGTGCCATCACGAAGCAGCCACGCCATCGTCGCGAGGTGGGCGGCGATCACAAGCGCGAGGTACAGGAAGAGCGTGACCGAGAGCAGCGCGATCACGCCGTAGATAATCCACGCCCCCCGGGTGCCGGTGCGGATCGCACGCATTAGTGCGACGGTGGCGAGCACCGCGAAGGTGGCCGTCAGCGCATAGGAGCGGCCCTCCGTTCCCATCCACGCCACCCTCGGGATGAGGCAGAACACCACACCGGCGATCACCGCAAGCCGCGGTCGGTCGATCTGTCGGCCCAGCACCACCACGAGGCCGGCGGCGATACCCACGGCGATGGCGCTGGGCATCCTGAGTGAGAGAGGGGAGTAGCCGAACACATCGAAGACGACATGCATCACGGAGTAGTACAGGGCGTGCACGGCGTCGACGTTGCCAAGTTCAGCCCAGAGCTGCGGCCAGCTTCGCGTGGTTGAACTGACGGTGGCCGCTTCGTCGTACCACAGGCCGGGAACCGTGATGCCGATCATGGAGATGGTGAATCCCAGGATGCCGACCGCCAGCGGGGCCACGAGAGCCCGGCGGCGCGCGAGCCGTGGGGGGGCGCTGACCGACTCGCGGCCCATCGTCGCGGTCATTACAGCAGAGTACCCTGCGCGGCCGTGCACGAAAGCCTCGCTGCACGCAAACGCCCGCTCAAGGCGCAGACGCAGAAAGGCCCGCTGCGCGAGTCGCGCAGCGGGCCTTTCGGTGAAGCGGAGCTGTTATTACGCAGCGGCCTTGGCCGTGATGGTGGCGATACCGACGACGAGCTTGTCGGTGACCTTGTCGGTGCCGAAGGTCTTGTTCAGCAGGGCGGCGGCATCGGAGCTGATGAGCACGGTCGTGCCCTGCAGCACGGCGTTGCCGTCAGCGTCGGTCTTGAGCGGGTTCAGGGTTGAGCCATCGAGGTTGAAGATGAAGATGTCCTTGCCGACCTCGGCGCCATTGGCGGTGACCGTACCGGTCAGGCGTGAGGTGCCCGGGTCGATCTCGAAGTCACTGAGGCCCACGACGGTGTCGCCGGCGGTCAGCGTGATGCCGGAGCCATCGTGGTTGATGAGGCCCTGGACGTACGGGCGGTACGACTCGTTGGGGTCGTAGTAGTCCACGTTTCCGCCGGTGATCGGGAAGTGCAGCGAGCCGTCGACCAGGGTCGCGGTTCCGGTCACGCCGGGGGTGAGGCCGAGGCTCGTCAGGGCGTCAACGAAGCCCTGGTCGAGAGCAACTGCGGTGTCAACACCGTCGAGTGCGGGAATCGAGGCCAGCGGCTCCGGGTCGGCCGCAACGGAGGGGGCGGTGGTCTCTTCGGTCTGGGCGGCGGGAGCGGAGCATCCGGCGAGTCCGGCGACGAGAAGGCTCGCGGTGGCGAGTCCCAGGGTTACTTTGGAGATGGTGCGCATGAGCTTCAATCCTTTGTGTTGGTTGGGGTTTTCTTGGTGCTGATGAGTGTTCGGTTCCCTACCGCAAAAGAGATTGGAATCAGGTTGTTCCGTTATGTTTCTGTTACATACTGGTCAAGAGATCCGCGATTTTCCGGTGTTTTTGCCCCGCCGAGTGGATGCCGAATCACCCCGCCGAGCCGAGACAGCGCGCCGGGACCTGCCCGATACAGGGTCACTGCGACGATCAGAACGATGCCGAGAGTCACGGTCAGTCGCGCCAGATCCACCGAAGGAAGGAGCAGCCGCTCGGTGAGCGCGAGGGGAACGGCGAGCCACTCCCAGCGCCCGGTCATCGCGATCATCGGCACGAGTATGAGCGCGTACCAGGGGTAGCGCGGCGTCACGATGAGCAGGGTCACCCCGATCATGACGAGCTGGGCGAGCCACGGGTCATCCGGATTCGACTTCCACCAGGTAAGAGCGGCAGTGCTCAGGATCAGGATGACGGCTACCACGAGGGCCGCGACCCCCGGTGCCACCAGCGAGATCATGATGAAGCGAGTGCCGGAGGTGTAGCCCTCCTCACCCAGGTAGCCGGGCAGGTAGCCCAGCACGCCAACCCCACTCGCCAGGATGTACGGCAGATAGAGGACAGCGAAGACCCCGACCGCGCCCAGAATCACCCTGACCGGATTGCGCCTCAGCAGGGCGAATGACCCGATGACAGGAATGAGCTTGATCGAGATCGCGATGCCGAGCGCGATGCCGCCGAGCACAGGTCGCCGGGTCGACACGAGTAGCGTCGCGACAAATACCAGCATCGCACCGACAATGTCGATGTGGGAGTTGGTCACCCCCTCGGTCGCGATCAGCGGGCACCAACCCCACAGCGCGGCCCAGCGCGGATCGCGCCCGCGCGCGATGAGCGCCCTCAGCAGAAGCGCAGTGGTGCCGAGGCTAATGAGCAAACCGGCGAGCTGCATCGGCCAATACTGGGGCCCTGGCCCGGTGAGAAACCGCACGGCCGCGAAGAACATCTCGCCGGCCGGTGGATAGATCGTCGTGACCTTCGACCGGTTGATGGCGGTGCACAGCACGTCTCCCGTGCCGGGCTCCTTCACGGTCATGATGCGCGCGCCCGTGCAACCGGGCATGCCGTCCGATGTCAGCACGGCGGCGGGGAACAACCATTCGGGCCGAAGTTTCGCGAGCGCAGGGTCGGCCGGCACATAATCGTACGGCGAGATTCCGGCATTCTGCACGATGCCGTCCCAGGCGTACCGAGCCGAGTCCGTGCTCGTATTCGGCGGGCCAGCCATCGCCGCCCCACCGATGGCGATCGAGCCGAGGAGAACCAGCACGATCGCGGCCCGGGTTCGCAGGCCGCGAAGGGTGATGAGGGACAGTGCAAAGAGGATCCACAGCCCCGCCGTGACCCAGACCAGGGGAAGCACGCCGCCGGTCTTATCGTCGTAATACGGCAGAACCGTGATGGACAGGGCGGTGCCGACGGCCGATGCCACCAGCAGCAGGCCCGTCATCACGATTCTCACGTTCTCATCCTGTCCGATCTGGCCACCGTTACGAACCATACTGAACTACCGTCCCACCCACGCCCAAAGGAGGTCACGCGTGCTGCTGAAATGGCAAGTCCAACGTTTGCTGCACCAGACGCGACACTCGCTCGCGGCGCCCTCGCGCAACCCCCGCACGGCGGTCGTGCTCGGGCGCCTGCTCGGCATCGCCTTCCTTGTGTGTTTCGCGACCGGGCTGTACAGCCACTTCATCCAGGATCCGCTGCCCGGCATGGCGTTTCTCACGAGACCGGTGTGGTTGTACCAGGTCAGCCAGGGCATCCACATCACCGCTGGTATTGTCTGCTTCCCGCTGATATTCGCGAAGCTGTACTCGATCTTTCCGGAGCTGTTCCAGTCGCCACCAGTGCGGTCGTTCCCACACTTTCTCGAGCGCGCGTCCATCGCCCTGTTTGTGGCGTCGTCGCTCGTGCAGATCACCATCGGGCTGCTCAACACCTACCAGTGGTACGCCCTCTTCCCGTTCGCATTCCGGCAGACGCACTACGCGCTGTCGTTCGTCATCATCGGCTCGCTCGCCATCCACATTGCCGTCAAGCTGCCGATCATCGCGCGATACTGGCGCAAGCGCGACGCCGCGATCGACGACAGTGAGATCGCCGAGGGTGAGCACAATGCTCCGGATGAACTGCAGCGGCTCACCGGACGGCGACAGGATTCCGGGGCCACCGGCAAAATCTTCGCGTGGATCGACCGCTCGCCCCAGCCTCGCCCAGAGACCAGCCGCCGGGGATTCTTCGCCGCCGTGGCCGTCGCATCCGCCGCGCTCGTCACCCTCACGGCGGGCCAGTCGTTCCGCGTGTTCGACGCCACCAACCTGTTCGGCGCGCGCAAGAACGACACGGGCCCGCAGGGGCTGCCGGTGAACCGCACCGCGAAGCGCGCCAAGGTGCTCGAGAGTGCTACGGCCCCAGACTGGCGCCTGACCGTGAGCAACGGGGCATCCACCACATCATTCAGTTACGACGAGCTGCGCGCGATGCCGCAATACGAGGTTGTGCTGCCGATCGCCTGTGTGGAGGGCTGGAGCCAGTACGCCACCTGGCAAGGCCCGCGGCTGAAAGAGCTCATCGCCAGGGTCGGCGCCGAGGCGAGTTCGACGGTGCGCATCACGAGCCTTGAGCAGGGTAGCATCTACGCACAGACCACCATGCAGCCCGAATTTGTGCGGGATGACCTGACGCTGGTTGCGCTCGACCTCGAGGGTGAGCCGCTCGACATCGACCACGGGTACCCGGCTCGCATGATTGCCCCGGCCCGACCCGGAGTGCTGCAAACCAAATGGCTCAGCACCCTGGAGGTCATGTCATGAGCACCACCACGGCACCCCTGACGACGGCCACCCGCCGCTGGCGGACGGGCCTTATCCTGTTCGGTATCGCGCTGCTCGTGATCGGCGCGATCACGCTGCTGAACGACGTGGCTCCGACGGACTATGCGGGCATCGCCATCTGGTTGTTCGGCGCGCTGGTGATCCATGATGGCCTTGCGGCGTTGGTGATCTTCGGTGTGAGCATCCTGATGCGCAGGGCCTCGCGCACGATTCCGCTGGCGGTCATCGCCATCATCCAGGGCGCACTGGCGGTTGGCGCGATCTTCTTCGTGATCGTGGTGCCGGCCATTCTGAAAAAAGACATTGGATCAGCCAACCCGTCGATCCTGCCGCTGGAGTATGGACTCAATCTCGTTCTTTTCTACGTCGGTCTCGCGATGGTGACCGCCGCCGCGATCGCGGTCTATCTGGTCTTGGCGAGGCGGCAGAACGCGCGCCCGTCGAGCTCCCAGGACTGAACGAGCCGCAGCGCGAGTCGATCGAGCATCAGGCTCAATCGGTCGAGACCGATCTCGGCCCAGGGGAACGAGTCGCTGCGGTTTCCGCGGGAGTCGACGACCTCGGCGAAAAAGTGCTCTTCGTGGGCGGCGTCCGCGTTGAGTTCGACGACGATCTCACCGCTCGGTGAGAGCAGGTTGCGACAGCGAGCGAGAAGGTTCGGGATGTCGCCACCGATGCCCACGTTGCCGTCGACGAGCAGCGTGGTCTGCCACATGCCCTCCCCGGGCACCCGGTCGAATACCGAGCCTCGGAAGAACGAACCCCCGAGACTGCTAGCGATGTCGAGAGCGGCGGCGGACACGTCGATGCCGACCGCATGCATGCCGAGGTCCATGGCGGCGCGCACCATGCGGCCGGGGCCACAGCCGATGTCGAGCACCGGGCCGGACACTTGCGACAGGAGCGTGAGGTCGGCGTCATCTGCGTCGGCGTTCCAGCGCGAGACATCCATCGTCACGCGGGTGGTTGAGCGGGAGCGGGCGTCGTTCAGGTAGAGCAGTTCGCCGTCGCGCAGCGCGCTGGCGTACGGCTCTGCGCCTCCGGCGCCAAAGGTCGCGATGGACAGGCTCACGGGGTCGCCTCAAACCCCTGGAGGGTGCGGGCGAACAGTGTGTTGGGCGCGATCCCGGCCACCTCGCGGGCCGAGTCGATGGTGTCGACATCGGTGAGGGTCGGGAGCATGCCGACGTTCAGGCCGGCAGACTGCAGCCGTGCGAGCTGCGCCGCGCCCGTGTCATCCCGTGACATTTCGACACCGCGGATGAGGTCGCCACGCGGTTCGCGCATGCCCAGCGCCCAGAAGCCGCCGTCGGTGGCAGGGCCGAACCAGGCGTCGACGTCGGAGCCAGCGGGCCAGCCGCCGAACGCGGGAGCCAGGTCGGCCGCGGTCAGCTGCGGAGTATCCATGCCGATCAGCAGCATCGGTTCATCGCACTCGTCGAAGATGGCGCCTAAACGCAGGTCGAGAGTGCCGGTTGTTTGCCCAGTCACGTCATAGTCTTCGGAGCGCGGAGGCAGGCGGTTGCCCTCGAACAGCAGGATTCGCCTCGTCGCAGGTAACGATTGCATTGCGGCGAGGGTGTCATCGATGGCCGCGGCGGCGAGGTGCGCGGCCTGCTCGAGGGTCAGCGGCGGGTGCAGTCGGGTCTTCGCCCGGCCGGGCAGCGGCTCTTTGGCGATCAGAACGAGAGTTGTCACGACGGGTTGTTCGTAGCCGTTCGCTGTGCAGCTAGGAGCCTGGACATATCTTTTATGGCCACGACTGTGCCCTTCAACGTACCCGTCACCTTCGATCGGCCCACCCTGGGCGAGTACGGGGTATCGACCTCGGTGATGCGCCAGCCGGCGTTATGGGCCCTCAGCACCAGCTCAAGCGGGTAGCCGCTGCGGCGATCCTGAAGGTCGAGCGCGACTGTCTTTTCACGATTCGCGGCGCGCATCGGTCCCAAGTCGCTGAACTTCAGCCCGGTCGCCCGTCGCATCAGGATTGCGAGTGCCCGGTTCGCGACGCGGGCATGGATGGGCCAGGCGCCGCGCGTGGTCGGCCGCCTGCGCCCCAGCACCAGGTCACTCGTGCCGGCACGCACGGGGTCGACGACCTTCGGAAGGTCCGCCGGGTCCATCGACGCATCGGCATCGCAGAAGGCCACGATCGGGGCCGTCGCTGCACTCAGCCCGGCATGCGCCGCCGACCCGAATCCGCGCCGTAGCTCGGTGATGACCAGCGCCCCGTGCTCCCGTGCCACCGCCGCGGAGCGATCGGTGGATCCGTTGTCGACCACGATCGCACGGTAGCCCTCCGGCAGCCTTGATAGCACCCAGGGCAGCGCACCCTCCTCATTGAGGCAGGGGAAGACGACATCGACGAGATCCGGGGTGGTCACTGTGCGATGTTAGCGGTGTCGGTGTGCGCGGCCTCGCCTCGACCGGAGCGGTCGATGACCAAAGCCCGGATCCCGGCGATGATCGACGCGATGATCACCAGCCCGGCCACGATGTAGGCGATCGGACGGAGCTGCGGTTGGGAACCGGCCGCATATCCCACGACCGTAATCAGCACGCCCCACGACACGGCACCCACCAGATTTGCGGTGAGGAAGCGCCAGTACGCCATCCCCGCGATGCCCGCCACGGGAGGAACAAAGACCCGGCCCCACGGTATGTAGCGCCCGACGACCACGGACCACCATCCGAACAGCTGGTAGAAGCGCTCGGTGCGAGCGACTCCCGCCTGCACCCACCGCCCACGACGCCGGCTCAGGTAGGGGCGGCCGAAGTGGCGGCCGAGGACGAATCCGACCTGATCGCCGGCGAACGCGGCGACACCCACTCCGATGGCGAGAATCCAGATCGACAGGTTGTCGTTGGTTGCCGTCGCAATTCCGGCCGCGAACAGCAGCGAATCGCCAGTGATGAACGGAATGAACACCCCGATAAAAAGCCCGGTTCCCGCAAAAACCAGTCCCCACACAACGAGGTAGAAGGCGATCGGCCCGACCTGGGTGAGCACGTCTGCAAGCTGGTCGCCGATGGTGGTTGCTGCCGTCGTACTGGCGGGCATGATTTCCTCCAGTCGATGCCGCGGGTGTGGCTCAAGCCTAAGTGTGTGTGGCTGTGCGGTGGCTAGGTGGCCGATTCGCGGGACTTTCGGCCCTCGTGCAAGAGGTTCGGGTGCGGCAGTATCAAGGAATGACCAGCCCGGCGAGATGAGGGAAACCATGAGCTACGACATTGTCGATGCGAGCCTGACAAGGCGAGGGTTCATTGCGGTGGGAACTGGTGCTCTTGCTGCCCTCACGCTCGCCTCGTGTGTGACACCTATCCGTTACATGACACCCGGAACTGCGGCGGTGGGAGCGACAGAGATCGCCCGCGGCGGAACGGGACGTATTACCAGTGTCGACCTCATTGCCTCGACAACCCAGGTGGACCTCGCTGGCAGAACCGCGAATACCTGGAGCTACGGGCCAGTCCCCGCTACGACCATCCGGGTGACCGCAGGCGACACGCTCCGGGCGGCCGTCAGGAACGATCTGCCGACCGATACCTCCGTGCATTGGCATGGTCTGGCTCTTCGAAACGATATGGACGGAGTGCCGGGGATTACACAGGCATCGATCGGAAAGGGCGAGGTTTTCACCTATGAATTCGTCGCCGCCACCCCGGGAACGTATTGGTTCCACCCCCATGTCGGCCCGCAGGTAGACCGCGGCCTGTACGGCGCGCTCATCATCGAAGACCCACATGAGCCTTTGCGCTACGACACGGAGTGGGTTGTCGTACTCGACGATTGGCTCGACGGCGTCTCGGCCACCCCCGATGAGGTCCTCGAAGAGCTCAGCGGGGGAATGGGTGGGATGATGGGCAGCGGTGGGATGAGCGGCAACATGATGATGGATGCTCGCTCGGATCTTCTGGGCGGCGATGCCGGCGACGTGAGCTATCCCTATTTCCTCATCAACGGTCGCCCGCCAGCTGATCCGGATGTGTTTCTGGGCACGCCGGGTGATCGCGTGCGAATTCGGATAATCAACGCGGGGAGTGACACGGCGTTCCGGGTCGCCCTCGGCGGCCATAGGCTGACCGTCACGCATACTGACGGATTTCCCGTGAACCCCGTGGAGACCGACGCCGTCCTTCTGGGGATGGGGGAGCGCTACGACGTGATCGTCACCCTGGGCGACGGGGTTTTCCCGTTTGTCGCGCAGGCCGAGGGGAAACAGGATCGTGCTTTCGCACTGGTGCGCACTTCCGCAGGCAGCACAGCACCGTCATCGGTGACGTCCATTCCGGAGCTCAGCGGCCCAGTGCTCACCGCTGCTGCCCTCACTGCGGATGAGTCTGTCGCACTCGTCACGCGTTCCGTCGATCGGGAACTGACCGCCACACTGTCCGGTTCGATGATGGCCTACGACTGGGCCATCAACGGCCGTCGCTTCGATCCCAGCAATCCGCTGGCGGGCGCCCTCGGGGTCGCGCAGAAGGAAAGGGTGCGGCTGCGCATCGACAATATTTCGCGGATGTGGCATCCCTTCCACCTTCACGGGCACACCTACCAGCACGCCGGCGGTGGGCCGCGGAAGGACACGTCGATCATCCTCCCCGGCACGTCGTTGACCGTCGAGTTCGATGCTGACAACCCCGGACTCTGGGCGGCACACTGCCATAACATTTACCACGCCGAGGCCGGGATGATGACCGTCCTCGGGTACGAAGCATCGTGAGAGGTTCCCTCTAAACCAAAGCGGCTTCTTGGCACCGAAAAGCCCAGGGGGGAGTCTGCGTCCACGTTTCCCCCCGTCAACGTGACTATCCCGATGGTGGGGAGCATGGGGGTCGCGGCAGGGAGGCGGAGGGACATGCCCGGGTTAGAGAGCCGACTCGGAGTCAGCCTTGTGGGCGGCGACCGGTGCCGCGTTCGGAAGCAAAAAGGTAGTGATTGCAGCGAGGCTCACGGCGGTGACTGGTACCCAAATGCCGCCGTGGGTTTGACTCCAGCTCAAGCGGGTGCGGCTGTGCGCGCTCGCGGAGTGACCGATTCGCGCGCACCACAGCGCCGGATCGCCAGGAGCAGCAGCGACCGGGTGACCGATATCAGCTCCGCAATGTTCACCTGCTCACGGGGTGCATGGGCGTAGCGTACATCCCCGGGCCCGTAGTGCAGAGTCGGGATGCCGCCGATGCCGGAGTACAGCCGCAGGTCACTGCCGTACGGGGCCGCAGCAGTCTCAGGAAGACTGCCGCCGGAGACATCCACTACCGATTGCGCCATTTGCCCGATGAGTGGATGCTCGGAGTCAAGCCAACCGCTGGCGAA
>NZ_JANLVV010000067.1:0-9879 GCF_031364185.1 Salinibacterium sp.
GCGAAGGGCGTGGAGGACACCGCGTTCTATCGCTATACCAGGCTCGGGTCGCTCACCGAGGTGGGTGCGGATCCCTCGGAGTTCTCCATCGGTATCGACGAATTCCACCGCCGCCAGCAGGTGCGCCAGGCGAGCTTCCCGGTGTCCCTCACCGCTGCCTCCACCCACGACACCAAGCGCGGCGAAGACGTGCGAGCTCGTATCACGGTGCTCGCCGAGATTCCGACGGAGTGGGCGGCTGCGCTTGGCGAGCTGCGGGATGCGGTGCCGCTCGGCGACGGTCCGCTGGAGTTGCTGCTCTGGGAGGCGATCATCGGCGCCTGGCCGGCCAGCCGAGAGCGGTTGCACGCCTATGCCGAGAAGGCTGCCCGCGAGGCCGGAAACTCCACCGGGTGGACCGCACCGAGCGAAGAATTCGAAGCTCGGATGCACAGGATCGTCGACTCCGCCTTCGACGACCCGCACGTGGTCGGTATCCTCGAGCGCGTGCTCGACGCCGTGCGCCAGCCGGGCTGGTCGAATTCGCTCTCGGCCAAGGTCATCCAGCTCACCGCCCCGGGGGTTCCGGATGTCTACCAGGGTAGCGAGCTGTGGGAGACCTCCCTCGTCGACCCCGACAACCGCCGCCCGATCGACTTCGACGAACGACGGCTCTATCTCGCAGCTATCGACGCCGGAGCCCACCCGCCGATCGACGAGTCGGGCGCTGCGAAGCTGCTCGTAACCTCCCGTGCGCTTCGGCTGCGTCGGGACCGGCCCGAGCTGTTCAGCCGGTACGCCGCGATCGAAGCCTATGGATTTGCGGCGAAGCACGTCGTGGCCTTCGACCGCGGAGCGGCACTCACCCTTGCCACGCGCCTGCCGGTTGGCCTCGCAAGAGCGGGCGGTTGGGGGGACACCACTGTGATCGTCGCCGGGCGTCCTGTCACCGATGTCTTCACCGGTCGCACATTCGAGGGCGGCACCCTGCTGCTTTCCGAGGTGCTAGAGCGATACCCTGTAGCACTGCTGATCCCGAACGAGTAGGCGACCGATGACGACCACTGACGCACTCACCTTCGACATCTGGGCCCCCGCGGCCTCGAGACTCACGCTACTGCTCGATGGCGAGCGTCACGAGATGACGGCGACCAACGGCGGCTGGTGGACGGCTCCGGAGGGCGTCTCCGGCACCGACTACGGCTACCTCGTGGATGGAAACGAGACACCGCTGCCCGATCCGCGCAGTAGGCGCCAGCCCGAGTCTGTTCATGGACTCTCTCGCACCTTCACCAGCGAATTCGAGTGGACCGACAGCGCCTGGACCGGCCGCCAGCTGGCCGGCGCCGTGATCTACGAGCTGCACCTCGGCACCTTCACCCCGGAGGGAACGCTCGACTCGGCGATCGACAAGCTCGACCACCTCGTCTCCATCGGGGTCGACTTCGTGGAACTGCTGCCGGTCAACGGGTTCAACGGCGACCACAACTGGGGCTACGACGGGGTGCTCTGGTACACCGTCGATGAGACCTACGGCGGGCCCGCCGCCTACGAACGGTTCGTGGATGCCGCGCACGCGCGCGGTCTCGGCGTGATCCAGGACGTGGTCTACAACCACCTCGGCCCGAGTGGAAACTACCTTCCGCGCTTCGGTCCATACCTGCACGCCGAGGGTTCCAACACCTGGGGTTCCTCGGTCAACCTCGACGAGCCAGCCGTGCGGTCGTACGTGATCGACAACGCGCTGATGTGGCTGCGCGATTTCCACGTCGATGGCCTGCGCCTCGATGCCGTGCACGCTCTCGTGGATAACTCGCCGAAGCACCTCCTGCAGGAGCTCTCCGAGCGCACCGACAGCCTCTCGGCCTTCCTCGGACGCCCACTCACCCTCATCGCAGAGTCCGACCTCAACGATCCAAAACTCATCACGCCGCGCGAAGGCGGCAGCGGAGGCTACGGCCTCCAGGCCCAGTGGAGTGACGACTTCCACCATGCCCTGCACGTGGCCCTCACCGGCGAAACCAGCGGTTACTACGCCGACTTCGCTCACCTGGATTCACTCGCTAAGGTGGTCACCCGCGGCTTCTTCCACGACGGCACCTACTCGTCGTTTCGCGGACGGACCCATGGCGTGCCCATTGATACCGGCACGATGCCCACCTGGCGCCTCGTCACCTTCACCCAGGATCATGACCAAATCGGCAACCGCGCGACCGGCGATCGGTTGACCGCGACCCTGGATGTCGACCAACTGGCGATCGCCGCGGTGTTGACGCTGCTCGGACCGTTCACGCCGATGCTGTTCATGGGTGAGGAGTGGGGAGCCACTACGCCATGGCAGTTTTTCACGTCGCATCCCGAACCAGAGCTGGGGCTTGCTACCGCCCGGGGGCGCATTGCCGAGTTCGAGAAGATGGGGTGGGATGCCGACTCGGTGCCAGACCCGCAGGACCAGGCCACGTTCACGCGCTCGAAGCTCGACTGGTCCGAGCTCGATGAGCCGGCCCACGCCAGGCTGTTCGCGCTCTACGGAGATCTGATCGCGCTGAGACGGAGCATCCCTGGGCTCACCGATCCGTCGTTCGCCTCGGTCACCTGCGCCTTCGATGAAGCCGCGCGGTGGTTCAGGATCGACAGGCCAGGGGTCAGCGTTGCCATCAACTTTTCGGCAACTGAAAGGGACGTGCCCGCCCCGGCCGGCGCCGTCATCTTGGCCACGTCCGGCACGCCTGTGCGGGTGGGGAGCCTCGTTCCGCTAGCCGCCCACAGTGCCGCAGTGCTGCGGGCCTGACCTATGCTGGGCCGCCAGACTCATCGGGCCTTCTCGGGCCGCCCACCGCTGGTCAGGTCGTGACGAAATCGATCAGCTGCTCCACCCTGCCCAGCAGCTGGGGTTCGAGGTCTGCGTAGCTGTCGACCCGTGACAGGATGCGCTGCCACGCGGCGGCGATATCGGCCTGATCGTCGTGCGGCCAGCCCAGTGCCTCGCAGATTCCGTGTTTCCACTCGATTCCGCGCGGGATCACGGGCCATGCCGTCATCCCGAGCCTGGCGGGTTTGACGGCCTGCCAGACATCGATGAAGGGATGCCCGACCACGAGCACGTGCTCGCGGTTGGTGCCGCGATTCACGGCCGCCGCAATTCTCGATTCCTTGGAGCCGACCACCAGGTGATCGACCAGCACGCCCACCCTGCGGCCGGGGCCCGGTGCGAAGTCGCGGATGATCGATTCGAGGTCATCCACACCGGCAAGGTACTCGACGACGACGCCTTCGACCCGCAGATCGTGCCCCCAGACCTTCTCGACGAGTTCGGCATCGTGGCGGCCCTCGACGAAGATTCGGCTGGGCAGCGCAATCCTGGCCCTATGGTCTTCGACGGCCACGGAGCCCGAAGCACTGCGCATCACGGGAGCGGTCTTTGCGGCCGGCCTGACGAGTTTCACGGGCTTTCCGTCGACAAGATAACCGGCGCCCAGCGTAAAGGTGCGAATCGAGCCTGCACGATCTTCGAGCTCGATCATCCCGTTGGCATAGGCCACGATCGCACCCACGAAACCGGTACCTGTCTCCTCGAGGACAAGCCCGCGTTCGACGGCGAGCTCAGGAATCGGGGTAGGGCCACGTTGTTTCGCGAACCCCTGCAGAACATCGCTGCCATATCGGTCATCACTCACCGGTCGAGGCTAACCGACGGTGCGCTTCCCTGAGGCGAGACCCTCCGGCCGTCGCGTCAGAGGCTGTCGTGTCAGAACCTGTCGACTCAAAAGCCGAAGTCACCGCCGCCGAAATCGCCGCCGCCACCGAAGTCGCCGCCGCCTCCAAAGTCGCCGCCCCCACCGCCGTCGGCGCTCGCATCCGATCCGGAGTCTGATCCGCTGTCTGAGCTGCTATCCGATCCCGAATCGCTGGCCGCTGCATCCTGACCACCCAGATCGGGCATGAACGCCGACACCAGCGCCGAGCCGATGACGTAACCTGCGACGGTGCCGAGGATGGTGCTTCCCACCATGCTGCCGAAGCCGGGGCCCTGGAATGACCGCTCCATGGTGCCGGGCTGCCGCAGCTCAGACCTCGTCGCCGACGATGCGAGCGATGCCGCATCCCTACCCCGAGGCGCCTCACCAGCCGGAGCGTTCTGTGAAAGCTCATCGAAAATCTTCGACCGCTGCTCGTCCGTCAGCTTCGCGAAAGCTTCCGCATGCACCTGCTCGATCGTTTCGGGCGGTGCCGTGCGCAGCAGGTACCGGTAACGTTCCACGGCGATCTCATCGTCGGATCGGGGGGCTCCGCCATGTCGGGATGGAGGCGGCGGCTCTTGATCTTGTGCACCGAACAGCCTGTCGAAAAATCCCACGATAGTCTCCCAGCCGCGGGTCGGCGCCCGCCTGTGACCAGCGTAGGGTCCCCGTCTGGGAATGAGGCACATCTGAGATGAAAGTACAGACGCCTATGAATTTACGTGCTCCACGAGCCAGGGATACGGGTCGATCATCTCGCCGCCCACGATGATGCTGAGGTGCAGGTGCGCACCGGTCGACTGGCCCGTCGAGCCGACGAGGCCGAGCAGCTGCCCGCGAGCTACGGTGTCTCCGATGCTGACGGCGATCGAGTCATCCTGCAGATGAGCGTAGAGGCTGGAGACGACCGTTCCATCGATCACGTGCTGCACGACCACCCTGTTTCCGTAGCCGGTAGAGTCCCAGCCGGCCTCCGTGACGATACCGGCGGAGATCGCCTGGATGGGGTAGCCAGCGCCGGGATTGAAGTCGGTTCCGGTGTGGTCGGTCGAACAGCCATCGCACTCACGGAGGCCGAAACCACTACTGATGGGAGCGGATGCGGGCACCGGCCACTGCACGACGGAGAACGTGGACATCGCGAAACCGTCGCGGGTCGGCAGGGCGTCGAACCCTGCCGACGTGGTCAACGATTGCCCCTGAGCGGCTGCGGCTGCATCTTCCGAGGCGAAGGCGCCGGGTGGCAGTGACGGAATGCTGGTGAGCAGACCGGCAGAGGCGATGGCGGCGAGCACAAGACTGCGCCGGTGTGACCTGATCACCCCGATAAATCCCGGGCTGAGGGCCCAGCCGGAATCGAGAGCGGAAGAGGGCAGGAACGACGAACGAAACGAGAGTGACAAAGGAGCTGGTCTTTCGAGTTCGGCGCGGGCACACAGGCAGCGCGCGCGTGCAGCAGAGGCACGAAAGTGGGGGTAGTCGGCACCCGGTCAGGTGCGATTCGGCCTCGAGGGGAGCGGGATCCGGGGGTGTTGTCTCACCGGGGCTCACTCAGTCCTGGGGTATTTCCCTGCTATCAGTTTGCGTGACGACCCTGGGTGATCCATGTGCACGCGGGGACCGCGACCGCGGGGCACTCAGCATCGTGGCGATCGCAACACCTGCGAGCGCACCCATGGATGACAACGCGACGTCGCTGAGGTTGGCGTAGCCGACGGGCATCCAGGCTGACTGTGCCGCTTCGATCCATACCGCCGCGAGAACGCTGAAGCCGAACGCCGCCCACCAGCGACGTCGTCCGAGCAACAAAACCAGAAGCACACCGACGGGGAGAAAAGCAATGACCGGCCAGAACCATTGGGATCGTGACGCCGCCGAATTAGGCATAAACGTCGCGCATACGAGCGCCGCCAGGTACAGGACGGTGACACTGAGGAGTATCACCCGTCTCATACGCATTGGCCCAGTATCACCCGGCGTCCTTCGCGAACGGTGTGAGAAGAGTGAACGAGCAGTGGGAGCCCGCTTCTGCTCGGGAATGGTGGGGTGAGCACGCGGGTTGCTACCCTCGGAAATGACCCCGGGAGACACACGATGACACACGATTGGCTTGAACTGCAGGGGCGTGCTCATCGTGAGTTCGCTGGCCGCCTCAGCGGGATCACCGACTGGGACGCGTCGACACCGGACGCCGATTGGTCAATCCGCGACCTCGTCAGCCACGTCATCGAGGAACAGCAGTGGGCGCCATACCTGCTCGCCGGCAGTTCGATTGCCCAAGCGCGGAAAGACATCGAACCGCTGCGAGAAGACCTGCGTCAGGAATGGCAGCTGTACTCTCTCGCGGCGCTGGCGGCGTGGGACGCCGCTCCCCGCGAATCCATGGTGCGGTTGTCCTACGACACCGTCACCATGGACGAGTACCTGCGCGAGCAGGTGGCAGATGTCACCATCCACACCTGGGATCTCTCACGCGCTACCGGTGCTGACGAGCTTCTTGACCTCGAGCTGGTTGAGGCGGTGTGGACCGTCTTCGAACCCCAGAAGGAGACTCTTGCGGCGAGCGGCCTGTTTGCCCCACCTGTTCCGATTCCGGATGACGCGCCGCTTCTCTCTCGACTTCTCGCGGTCACCGGGCGCGACCCGCGCTGACGCGCCGCCCTACAGGAATCCGGTGAGCACAAGCTCCCGCAACGGGGGAATCACCTCGGCGGTGAGCTCGGTCTCGTCGACCTCGAGGAGCTGGGCCACCGCGCCGCAGATGGCGCCGACGGTGAGCGTGCCATCACAGGCGCCAACAACCGCGGCGAGCGCGGTGCCCAGGGGCGCGGTGCGCGAGAAACCTGAGCCCTGCCGAAGGTCCATCACGGTCGGGTGCTCGTCGCCCGGCCAATAGTGCCGCTGCTCTGTGACGTCGGGGGCCACCGTGAGGGTAGCGCGGGCGAACGCCGCGTCATCCACACTCTGCAGCCAGTCGTGGGCCGCCAGCAGCTCGGCGATATGCGTGCCGAGCGAGTCGCCCAGTGGCGTGTCGAGCCTCTCGAACCTGCGCAGGGTGGGCCCGCCCGTGACGGGGCGACGCAACGTGATGTAGCCGAAGCCCACCCCGGTGACGCCCCGGGTCTCGAAGTCATCGAGCCACGCCGCGTACAGCCTGTCGAACTCCGGGCCCGGCAGGGTGCCCCCATCACGGATCCAGGTCTCCGCATACTGCTCGACCGTCTGGCGTTCGCGTTCGATAACCCAGGCATCGAGCCCGGTGAATCGAACCCACTGCTCCACCCTGGCGAGGCCGTCGCCCGCGCCGTACTCCCAGTTGCCCAGTAATTGAGCGACACCGCCCGGGATCAGCATCGCCTCGACATTTTTCACCACGAATTCGACGATGCCGTCGCCGACCATGCCACCGTCGCGATAGTCGTATGCGGGCATGTTGTCGAGACCGCGCGGGGTGATCACAAACGGAGGGTTCGAGACAATATGGCCGAACCTCTCCCCTGCCACGGGTTCGAACAGGTTTCCCCGTCGAAACTCGATCGTGGTGATCCCGTTGAGCTCGGCGGTCATCGCCGCGAGTTCCAGAGCGCGCGCAGAGATGTCGGTAGCGATGACCTGCTCGGCGTGACGTGCGGCGTGCAGCGCCTGGATTCCGCAGCCCGTGCCGAGATCAAGGGCGCGCGCGACCGGCTGCGTGATCATCAGGCCGCTGAGAGTGATGGATGCCCCGCCCACCCCCAGCACGTGGTTCTCGGGTATCGCGGTGCCCAGTGCAAGCTCGCCGAGGTCAGACACGATCCACCAGTTGACGATGCCCCGTTCATCGACGAACGAGTATGGCCGGAGATCGACAAGCGGAATCCCCTCGGCCGAGACGAGGCCGAGACGCACCGCGCCGCTCAGTCCGAGTGTGGGCAGCGCGGCATCCACATCGGCGGCGGGGGCAGGCATGCCGAGCACGAACACCCTGGCGAGCGTCGACAGTGGAGTGGTCGAGGCGATCGACCGGAGCGCGGGCACTCGGTGGCCGCGGTCGAGAGCGGACGCAGCGTCCGCTCCCCAAAGTGCGGCAAGGGCATCCACTGTGAAATTCGCACTCGCAAGATCGGCCGCGAGGTCGGCCAGGGCTGTCACCCGACCATTCAACCACCGCGGTCAGTCGGCCAGCGACCTAGTCGACAAGCACCGACAGCACATTGCCCGCTGGATCACGGAACCAGCAGATGGGGGGGCCGTATTCGGGCTTGGGCGGCCGCGCAATTCCGCGCTCATCGGTGTTGTCGTCATCGTAGATCTTGGTCACCACACCTTTCGCGTTGAGTTCGGTGACCGCCGCGTCGATGTCGGTGACCGGAAAAGTGAGCACGGTGTAGGTCGCCGGCACGTGATCCTGCTTGGGATAGATCAGGATGACGCCACCGTTCGCGAGGTGCACGTTGAGAAACCCCATGGAGTTGGCCTCGACCCTCAACCCGAGGGTTTCGCCGTAGAAGGTTCTCGCCTCGTCGATGTCGTCAACGGAGAAACCGCTGAAGGCGGGGGAATCTGCGAACATGATGTTTCTCCTGTGACAAGTTGCTCGGATATGTATACACCGTGAACACTGTCATACAATGTTCATACCGTCCAGCACGAAAGGCAAAAACCATCTCCAGCGCAGCCGTTAGTCGCCAGAGCTATCATCACGGCGACCTCAGGCAGGCGCTTCTGGCCGCCGGAGTCGAACTTGCACGCGACGGCGGCCCCGATGCCGTCGTGCTGCGCGAAGCAACCAGGCGGGTTGGTGTGTCGCCCAACGCCGCCTACCGCCACTTCGCTGATCGAGACGCCCTCCTCGTTGCCGTGAGCAACGCCGCCCTCGCCGAGCTGGCCACCACGATCGATGCGACCGTCGCCCTGATCCCCGACAGCGACTCGGTTACTGTCGCAACGGAGCAGTTGCGGGCCGTGGGCACCGGATATGTGGCGTTCGCCCTCGATAATCCCGGCCTGTTCCATGCCGCGTTCTTCGTGCACTCCGACCTGCAGCAGCCCCCCCACTCGATGTCGGGCCCCAGTGGCAGGTCGCCCCTCGAACTACTGACCGACGCTCTCGACCGGCTCGTTTCCTCCGGCGCCATGCCGGCATCGCGGAGGCCGCAGGCGGAGTTCCTGGCCTGGTCTGCCGTACACGGGCTCGCGCTGCTGCTGGTCGACGGCCCGCTGCGCTCACTGCCGCGCGATCAGGCCGACGCGGCGACACAGCGCGTGCTCGACATGGTGGAGGCAGGATTCACGTGCCCGTGATCGCGGCAGTGGCATAGGTAGGGTGGAATAGTGGATCCCCTCACCCCCGCCGACATTCGCGCGAGCTTCGTGAACGCAACCCAGGGCGAGGCGGAGCGAGTGCCGATGCCCGGCCTGCACGAGGTCATCTGGGCCGAACGCGAGTACCTCGGCTGGCGAGACCCGCAGGCTCATCACCGAGCGTATCTCGTGCACTGGGCAGCGGAACAGCCCCGCGGCATCCTGCTGCGCTCCTCCGAGTTCTCACTCCAGCCCGGCATCGCCGCGATGTGTTCGCTGTGCCGCATCACCCGGCGCGCCGACGAGATCAGCATGTTCACCGCGCCGCGCGCAGGGCAGCCCGGTCGCGACGGCAACACCGTCGGCATGTACCTGTGTGACGACCTGGCATGTTCGCACCTGATTCGCATCCTGCCGCCGGCGCATCCACTGCAGCCTGACCCTGCGCAGTTGCTCGCCGGCCGCATCGATGGTCTCAACTCGCGACTGCAGGCCTTCACCGCCAGCGTGATGAAGCCGGCCTGAGCGGTCGCCGACAGAGCCGGAATCTCCGTCATTTCAGACGGGTGCGGGTGCGACTGCGGACGGGGACGGGTACGCGAGAGACATCCGCAGACACGCCCAGGCCTGGGTCACCCGCACTGCGACGAAGCCTCAGGCGCTGGCGCCGGCCGCCTGCCGCGACACCTCGTGAGCGATTGGCGGCAGCACCTTCGTCATGTACGGGCCCCAGAGCAGCCTGACAATGAGCGCCACGATCCAGCCTCGGCCGGGTTTCCCGAAGAACGTATAGGTCCAGCTGATCCGGGTGCTCGACTCGACCCGCTCGAAACGCCACTCGGCTCGAGCACTCGCGACGAGCATCCCGAACAGCTTC
>NZ_JANLVV010000338.1:0-5898 GCF_031364185.1 Salinibacterium sp.
ACACTGGTCATCACTACCGAGCTAGGATCGCGGCAAGAAACAAGTGTTGCGACGACCGCTTGAATTCACCCTAGAACCCGCTTGGCAGAAGTGGCCCCATTTTCGGTTGGCGTTAACAGGCCTTCGCAATCAACGAGCGCCTCCGTGGCTTGCATGCGCGAAGGTATACGGTAACCCCATGGCAGACCACGAAGTCGGGAGTGAACCGACGTCGATCCGACGGGGCGCAGCAACTGTGCACGACGTTGCACGCCATGCCGGTGTGAGCCCGATGACGGTTTCCCGAGTCTTGTCTGGCGGTAAGAACGTTCGGGATGAGATGAAGGCCAAGGTCGATGTGTCTATTCGCGCCCTAGGTTACCGACGGAATGAGAACGCTCGAAGCATCCGTCCTGGGCACACGACCGGTCTGATCGGTGTGGCCGTTACGAACATCGCAAACCCCTACTACGCCGGAGTTGTTCTCGGCATCGAGGATGTCGTCAACCAACACAATAAGCGCATCCTGGTAGGCAACACGAACGAGGACGTGGCTCGCGAAGGACAGCTCATCGAGGACTTTATCGGGCGACAAGTCGAAGGGCTCATCCTTGTCCCGTCCAGTCCAGAACTCGATGGCTCGTCACCGCTGGTGCATGCACCATTCCCACTTGTGCTGGCCTCGCGCGCCCTTCCCGGGCTCGATGCAGACACAGTGCTTATCGACGATATCAATGGATCACTCCAGGGCACAAGCATGCTCATCGATGAAGGGCATCGCCGGATCGCTTTCCTCGGAAACTTGCTTTCGGTATCCACTGGTCGCCGACGCTATGAGGGATTCGTGCAAGCTCATCTCGACCGTGGTCTCGTGGTCGATGAGTCCCTTGTCCGCCGAGGTCAGCAGGATATTCAGTCTGCGCAGAGGGCCATGGCGGACCTCCTTGACCAGCCCAATCCGCCGACGGCAGTGTTCAGTGCCAATAACAGGAACACCATCGGTGCGTTCAGGGCTCTTGAGGCGAGCGGCCTGTTCCCGGACCACAAGTTCCGAATTGTGGGCTTTGACAACTTCGAGCTTGCAGAACTCATCCCATACCAATTGACCGTGATCGATCATGATCCACGCGAGCTCGGTCGCCAGGCTGCCACGCTCTTGCTGGGGCGAATCACTGGCTCCCGGGCAAACGAGCCAAGCGAATCGATCGAGCTTTCCACCACGCTTCTTGCATAAATTCTTGTCGGTGATATCGTTACCAACGTTGTCGCCCGTTGCTGTTCGGTATTTGCCCCGATCGCGTGCTCGGAGATACCTTCACCAGCGAGGAAGAAGCCATGTACAAGCCAGAGTTGCCGCGCCCGATCAGGTACAACAAGACACCTGCCACCGTGCTCACCGGACACGATCTCTGGGTTGGTGCCCCCGCCTGGTCTGAGATCTTAAGGGAGGCACTTTCCCGCAGCCCCAAACCGGTCATCGTTGTCGACGCATATCCGGGCGTGGACTTCGAGGAATTGAAGAGCGCCGCTGCGAGTGCCCTTCCGGACTTCACCATCATCGATGTAGAGACCTCAGCCTCACGAAGCTCGGAAGAGATCGACGCGCTCATCGGCGACAACATCACCGATGACCGGGTATTCGGAGTGATGAGTCATCGCACGCTCCTCGACTTCTACAACGAGGACGCGCTGGCGACTGTCGCCTCCGATGTTGCCAGACGTACGTCGGGGGTCGTGTTGCTCGGATGGGGTGCGGCCCTGGTGCCCGTCCCAGCGGATCTCGTAGTTCTTGCTGATATGGCCCGCTGGGAAATCCAACTGCGCCAGCGCGCCGGAGCCACAAGTTGGCGACGGGATAACAGCAGCGAGGACGCTATCCGCAAGTTCAAGCGCGGCTACTTCGTCGAGTGGCGCATGGCCGATAGGCACAAGCAGACACTTTTTCCGGTAATGGACTACGTGATGGACACCAACCTCTCCACGGCCGAACCTAAGCTCATCACCGCTGAAACGTTCCGTGCAGGCCTTGCCGCAACCGTCGCTGCACCCTTCCGCGTGGTGCCATTCTTCGACCCCGGCATCTGGGGCGGACAGTGGATGCGGGAGATGTTCGAGCTTGGTGACGAAGACAACTACGCCTGGTGCTTCGACTGCGTCCCCGAAGAGAACAGCCTCCTGTTCGATATTGACGGAGAGTATTTCGAACTGCCATCCATCAACCTTGTCTTCACACATCCGCGCGAATTGCTCGGCGAGCTCACTCATGCTCGCTTCGGCGCAGAATTCCCCATTCGGTTCGACTTCCTTGACACGATGGAGGGTGGAAACCTTTCGCTTCAGGTGCATCCCCTCACCGGATACATTCAGGACAAGTTTGGGATGGTGTACACGCAGGACGAGAGCTACTACATGCTCGACTCCGAGCCGGGCGCGATGGTCTATCTCGGGCTCAAGACGAACGTGGACAAATCCGCAATGCTCACCGCGCTGGCCACCGCCGCAGACGGTGGCGAATCGTTCCAAGCCGAGCAATTCATCAACACCTTCCCCGCACGCAAACATGACCACTTTTTGATTCCTGCTGGCACGGTGCACGCGTCGGGGTCGGGATCCATGGTCCTGGAGATTTCAGCCACGCCCTATATCTTCACGTTCAAAATGTGGGACTGGGATCGCGTCGGTCGCGACGGTATCCCCCGGCCCATCTCTCTTGAACACGCGGAAGCGAACATCCAGTGGAACCGCGACACCGAGTGGACGAACCGCAACCTCGTCGGGCAGATGGAGCAGATCGCCGAGGGCGACGGCTGGGTCGAGGAACGCACCGGACTTCATGCTCTTGAGTTCATCGACGTGCGTCGCCACTGGTTCTCGAAGGCTGTTTCTCACAACACCCACGGCACGGTTAACGTACTGAACCTGGTAGAGGGAGCCGAGGCAACTGTGACGAGCCCCGCGCACGCATTCGAGCCGTTCACGGTTCATTACGCCGAGACTTTCATCATTCCGGCGGTCGTCGGCGCGTACACCATCAGCCCATCCGGGCCATCAGAAGGGTTGAGAATTGGCACAGTCAAGGCCCACGTTCGGGCCACAGAAGTCGATGCGGCGTTCTGAGTCATTGCGCTGATGACCATGGACAACATCGCCGCCGTGCTCTACGGCCCCCGCGAAATCCGGATAGAAAATCGCGACGTACCGCAGCGCAGGCCCGGAGACGTCCTGGTAAGGGTTCTGGCCGTGGGCGTGTGCGGTTCGGACGTTCACTACTACCGACACGCGCAAATTGGCGACACCCGCATCGACAAACCCATCATCCTTGGACACGAAGCCAGCGGGGTGGTGGTTGAGGCCGACGACGGCGGCCAGCTAGCAGTGGGCCAACGCGTCTCCATCGAGCCGCACCGACCATGCGGTCACTGTCGGGAATGCATCGCCGGACGCTACAACATGTGTCGGACCGTCGAGTTCCTTGCGCACCCACCAACCGACGGGGCACTAGCCCAGATCATTGCGGTGCCCGCGGCATTCTGTTTCCCTGTCAGCGACTCCGTCTCAGACGACGAGGCGGCCCTCGTCGAGCCCCTGGCGGTCGGATTGTGGGCCGCGACACGCACCCGCATCACCGCCGGCGATCGCGTTTTGGTCGTCGGCGCGGGGCCGATTGGGTTGCTTGCAGCTCAGGTGGCGAATGCGGTCGGTGCAACCACGGTCATTGTTGTTGACGTCAGCACCCCGCGAATCAACAAGGCGTCGACATACCCGGGGGTGAACGGAACGCTTCTCGGGGACGTCGGGTATAGCGAGCTCGGAGAGTTCGATGTTGTCATCGAATGCAGCGGGGCGCCCGGTGCATTGCGCGACGCAGCATCCGCGCTGGCACCTCGCGGGCGAATTGCCGCAGTCGGAATAGGTCGAAACCCCCTCAGCGAGCTCGACATCCTGCTGATTCAATCTCGTGAGCTCGAGCTTTACGGCGTGTATCGATACGCGGGCATTTACGACCGGGCTATCGCCCTACTCGAAGCCGGACGCGTCGACGTGGCGAGTCTCGTTACACATCGTTTTCCACTCGCCCAAACTGACGAGGCGATGAGCATCGGCGAGACGGATCCTGATGCCATCAAAGCGATCATCTATCCGCAGCGTTAGTCTTCGAAAAGTTGTTAACGGTCAACGACGCGTAGGCCACTCGATCCGCCTATCCTGCAAGATTCGCTATTTGACTGCTCCGGCGGTTAGCCCCTTCACGAACTGCCGTTGCAGCAGCAAATACGCGACAATCACGGGAATGCACGCCAGAAGCATCGTCGCGAACAACGTCCCGAAATCGGTCGAGTACGCGCCAATCGAGCGGTAAACACCGACGGTAATTGTATCGCCATTGAATGGGCCTAGCAGAATGAGCGGGCTTAGGAAGTCGTTCCAGACGAAGACTGAGAGGAAAATCGCTACGCTCGCTGACACTGGAGCAAGTTGCGGGAAAACGACCTGCCAGAACGTGCGGAAGCGGGACGCGCCGTCCAACGCCGCTGCTTCTTCAGTCTCGATCGATGTAGCGCGGATAAATCCATAGAACAGGAACACTGCAAAGGGCATATAGCCGCCCACGTTGAATGAAATCAGCCCTGGCAACGTCTGGAACAGCCCGATGGCGCGCAGGACATCGACGACGGGGCCCAGGGTGACGACCTGCGGGATCATCAGACCGAGGAGCAAGACTCCTAGAACAATCTTCGCAGCCACGCCTTGGCTCCGGGCTAGCGAATAGGCGAGCATGCCCGAAAACAGCATCGTGGCTAGTACAGAGAATAGAGTAATTGCCACGGTGAGTCCGAGGCTCGTCCAGAAGGCTCCGCCGGAGGCGGTGACGACTTTCACAACATTTTCAAGGGTCGGCGGGAGGGGAAATGCTAGTGGGTTCGGAACTACATCCTTGCTCAGCTTAAAGGCATTGACCAATGCGATGTATAAAGGGAGGCAAAAGAGAGCTGTCACCAGCAGTGCACCGGTAGCGCGTAGCCAAGTTGTCCGTTGAGCAGCCCTCATCAGTTGACCTCCCTCCGCTGAAGCAGTCGTAACACGACAAAACTGATCGCGGCGACAACAACGAGTAACGTAAACGACTTCGCAGAGGCCAGACCGCTGAGCCCCGACACAAAGTTAGTGGCGACGATGTTCATTGCCACTGTTTGGGTCGCATTTCCAGGGCCCCCATTGGTCAGAACGACCGCCTGGTCGTAGAGCTTGAATCCACCGATGAGCAGGACAACGCAATTGATCGTGAAGGCCGGCGCGATAAGCGGCCAAGTGATGAATCGGAACCGTGCCCAGCCACTCA
Source organism: Salinibacterium sp. (assembly GCF_031364185.1). NCBI lineage: Bacteria > Bacillati > Actinomycetota > Actinomycetes > Micrococcales > Microbacteriaceae > Salinibacterium > Salinibacterium sp. Next base: position 5,321 of record NZ_JANLVV010000338.1, read on the forward strand.
CCCCATCTAGTGTTCCGGCTTCCTGAAGATCCAGTGGAATGCTTTGGAGGCCTGCCTGATAAACCGTGACGGAAAAGGCAAGTGATTGCCAAGCGGTTACAAGTGCGACAGTGATTGGCGCCAAATAAGGATCGCCAATCCAATTCAGCGCGAGATTCCCCAGCCCGGCACCGCGGAGAGCTGTATTGAGGATGCCCTGGGCACCGAGAATTGATGACCAGATTGTGCTGATCACGACTGGACTAAGAATAATTGGAACAAAAAAGACGGCGCGGAGAACCCGATATAGCGGGCTCTCTCCGTCAAGCAAGATTGCCAAAGCGAGCCCGAGCACAAGTGGCACCATCACAGCGATAATCGCCATATAGCCGGTCACCAACAAGGACGATTGGAAGACGGGATCGGTGAGCGCCTCGGCGAAGTTGTTGAAACCGACAAAGTGCACCGGACGAGCGCCTATGGTAAACCGGTCGGTCATGCTGTAGATGAGCGCCATGATGAGAGGCGCAATCATGAATATTGCGTAAAATAGGGTTCCTGGGATACCGAGCACCGTTCCCGCATGCCGGTTGGTCAGC
>NZ_JANLVV010000200.1:0-49759 GCF_031364185.1 Salinibacterium sp.
GACGTCGGAATCCCACAGGTGAATCGCTGGCACCGGTGTCTTGGCCACAAGATCGAGGATGTACGAGCCTGTTCCTCCGAGCCCTACAATCCCTACTGAGCGAACTCTCAATCTGTTCGTGATCGGGCTGATTCCGGCGCGGCTAGAGGCGGAGTCCGGGTAGGCAAAGACGGACTCTTCCGCATCCGATACGATCGGTCGGAAAGTTCGGGATGTAACCGACGGATCCACGGCCTCGGCCCATCCGCTGATCATCTTGATGTATTGGGTGAGCTTGGCGTGGTAGTCGTCGTAGTGGCCGATCTGCGGCTTGCTCGACAGATAACTCTGAGCGATGAGCCCGCCGACGGATTCCTGCGGCGCGATGCTGTTGATGATCTTGTGCAGAGGTTGCCCATCAAGATCGTGGGGCACCCCGGTAAAAAGCACCGTATGAGGATCGGGTCGCTCTGCCGCGTCCCCGGATATCTTGATTTCGGAGATCAAGGACCCGAACTGAACGGCGCGGGTCGCGGTCAGGAAGGGCACGTGATGCGCGATCACGTGCCCTTCGATGAACTCGAGTTCGTATCCCTCGTCGACCAGGCGCTGCAGATCGGGACTATGACTTACCAGTGGGAGAGACATCGAACGTCGTGCCCTTCTTCTTAACGGTGATCGACTGTCCCTGCACGAGTTCGCCTTCGTGACGACGACCCTTCGCGTTGCCGAACGTGACGGTGTAGGTGGTGTCCGGTGACGGATCTACCGGGAAGGCGATCGTGACTACCTGCTCGAAACTGACGAGCTCGTCGTCAACGATTGAGGATTCGCCGTTCACGACAATTGCGAACTTCTCCTTGGGCTTCTTCGCGTCTTCCGCTGCGAGACCTGTGGTTGTGCTACTCATGGGTGTGTCACTTTCTGCGCCAGTAAGCGCGATGGACGGCCTTCGAGAAAAGCGCCGCAATTTTGTTACACCTGTTCGGTGTAGAAAAATAATAACACACCAAGTAGGTGTATAGTTCTATTGGAGGAGCGACATGGACGTTGGCTTCTCATCGCCCCGTATCGCTAAGGTCTGCACAAACGCCGGCCTAAGAGTCCGCCGGCTAGGGTCCGAAAGGGCAGACAAAGTGCTTCGGCGACTCGACCAGATGACCGCAGCCCACGATCTAGCCGAATTCCGAGACCTTCCCCAGGCTCGGTGCCACCAACTCAAGGGTGACCTCGATGAACAGTTCTCGGTAGACCTCGATGGTCCTTACCGGCTCCTCTTCGAAGTTGCCGACTTTCCGGTACCTCGGCGGCCCGACGGCGGCATCGACCTGATACAGGTCCGAGCAATTCGGATCACCGACATTCAAGACACCCACTAATCGAGGAGAACCACATGTCTGAGCAAAGCTCGGAGGACCGAACCTGGATTCCCTATGCCCCCGACCGGGTGAGCAGCCCAGGGGAAACCTTGCGCGAAACTCTCGAAGCGCTACCCATGTCTCAGACTGATCTGGCGGTGCGAACCGGGCTGTCGATGAAGCACATCAACCAGATCGTCTCCGGAACCGCAGCGCTCTCGCATGAAACCGCAATCAAGCTTGAGCGGGCGACCGGAGTTTCGGCACGCTACTGGAACGCTCTCGAGTCCCAGTACAGGGATTGGCTCGCGCGTGAAGCGGAGAGATCAACATTGTCTGCCGATCTCAGCTGGCTCAAAAAGATGCCATTGGCCTCACTGAGAAAGCGCGGGATCCTCACCGCGACCGCAAAAGAACCGACCCGTCAACTCCAAGAGGTCCTCGCTTTCTTCGGGGTGTCTACGGTTGCGGCGTGGGAAGACGCGTGGGCGATTCCGTCCGCTGCGTTTCTGCAGTCGGCAGCATTTGAAGCCGACCCCGGGGCTGTCGCCGCCTGGTTACGGCTTGGAGAAATGCAGGCATCGAAAATGCCGACAAGGCCCTTCGATCGAAGCGGGCTGAAGCAGGCAATCCCCGAACTCAGGGCACTAACGGTGCTCCCCCCGGAGGAGTTCTGGCCGCAGGTTCAATCGATCTGTGCAGACGTCGGCGTTGCGGTGATTCTCGTGCCAGAGGTCACCGGGGCTCGCGCGAGTGGAGCGACGCTATGGCTGTCGCCAACAAAGGCGCTCGTCCAGCTCAGTGCTCGCCATAAACGAAATGATCACCTCTGGTTCGCGCTGTTCCATGAGCTCGCCCACGTCCTCTTTCACGGGAAGAAGGAAGTGTTCGTCGAGTACAAGCTGGGTCGTGACGGAGGTCGGATGGATGAAGAGCTCGAGGCGAACAACTTCGCATCTCGAACACTGATTCCCCTCGAAGCGAACGATCAGCTGGAAGGCGTCCTAACCCCTGGTGACGCAATCGCCCTCGCGACCGAACTTGGCGTGCACCCAGGCATCGTTGCTGGGCGCATTCAACACAACCGCGCAGAACATACGTTCGGCGTGCCAAAGCTGTTTACGTCGCTGGTGATTTCCGAGACCGTCGACCAACAGGAATGACTCAGCTCGTTCCGGACTCGTTGCATCTGGCACAGGAGAAATGAAAAACTCCGGGTTCGCCTGAGCGAAATACCGGAGCTTCCAATTCGTGGCCCAAGTAACATGAAACAGCGGTCATCAAGGGCTTGCCCTTAGATTCTAGCCGGGAGGGTGACAGTTGACAACCGTGCAACCCTCGGACGCGTGGATTGAAGATTGGCTCAGTGCAGGCAGATTTGCGACGTACCTGACCGTGTCTGGAGGGTCACGAGAACGCGCACTCGACTTGTATGAGTGGAACGCACGACTAAGCGCGGCCTTCCTGCATGACCTCAGCCATCTCGAAGTCGGCCTGCGAAATGCGTGCGACCGACAGCTGACGGAAGCTGTTGTCGCGGGCGACACGCACTGGACCGACCCAGCGACGCTCTTGATGCTGTTCCCTGTTGCAAGTCGGCGCGATCGCCCGTCCGGTCGGCTGTACGACGCGAATGCGATCCCGCGGTCCAACGTCGAACGGGCGAGGAAGAGCGCAACAACCGTTCGTAACGCTCCACCAGTTCCAGGCAAGACGGTTGCCGAGATCATGTTCGGGTTCTGGACGTATCTCTTCTCTGATTTGCACGAGAAGACGATCTGGGTTCCCTATCTTCACAAGCCATTTCCTCCGGGAACCGATCGAAACCAGCTCAACGCAACGCTCGCTTCCCTACGTGATTTCCGCAATCGAGTTGCTCACCATGAACACATTCTGACCGGGTCGGAAGCCGAACGTCGACGAATAGTGTCCGTCACCCGATTGCTGTCTCCGGATGCTCTCGCGCATCTGGTCAGCAATAGCGAAGTTTCGAAAATCCTCGCTGAGCGGCCATAGAGGGCTCACGGCATCACGCCCGCTGACAGATCGCACTCGCGATACAGCCTTGACAGCTTCCGGAGGGCAAGTGCTTGAAGGTCAATAGGCCAACTTCGTCCGGCAAGCCACAACCCAGACAAACACTGGGCTCCTTCCCCGCGTAAGGGCCGATTCTCCGCCCAAAATCCCCCTGAAACTTCTTGAGGTGTGGGCAGAATGTGGGCAGAAACCACAACGGGCCCGACCACATTCCAGAAGAAATGCTGATCAGACCCGTTATTTATGGTGCGCCCGGAGGGATTTGAACCCCCGGCCTATTGATCCGTAGTCAATTGCTCTATCCGCTGAGCTACGGGCGCATGTCATGCCGCCGGCCGAAGCCAACCTGAAAACTATACCAGCGCGAGGCGCGCCCCGCGGTCTGTTGCGCACGCGGCTGATGATTCTGGTCGCGACAGCGCGCGGAAGGTCACACAGCACAGCCACGCAATGGTGTGCTTCGATGGTGACCAGTAGAGTGCGGCACGGCCGCGAGGCCGCCCGCATAAGCACAACCCACCCCGGAGAACCCACGGCATGACCGCACACACCGCACCCCGCACTGCCGCAGACCTTGATGCTAATGACCCGCTGGCCGGGTTCGTGAGCCGCTTCATCCAGAGCGATCAGGTTGTTGCCTACCTGGATGGCAACTCGCTCGGGCGCCCCCTCAAAACTACCGTCGACCGGCTGGGTGGGTTCGTCACGCACGACTGGGGTTCGCGGCTGATTCGCTCGTGGGACGAACAGTGGATGGAGCTGCCGCTCACCCTCGGAGACCGCATCGGCCGCATCACCCTGGGCGCGGCGGCGGGGCAGACGGTAGTCGGCGATTCGACGACGGTGCTGCTCTACAAACTGATCCGTGCGGCGGTGGATGCGCGGCCAGGCCGCACCGAGATCGTCATCGACAGAGATAATTTCCCCACCGATCGCTTCATTCTGGAGGGCGTCGCGGCCGAACGCGGCCTCACCCTGCGATGGATCGACACCGACCCGCAGGGCGGAGTAACGGCGGAATTGGTAGCCGACGCCGTCGGGATGAATACCGCGCTCGTCGTGCTCAGCCAGGTCGCCTACCGCTCCGGGTTTGTCGCGGATGTCCCCGCCATCACCGCCGTCGCACACGCCGCTGGCGCCCTGATGCTCTGGGACGTGTGCCACTCCGCGGGTTCGGTGCCAACCAGCCTCGACGCCTGGGGTGTCGACATCGCGGTCGGCTGCAGCTACAAGTACCTCAACGGCGGGCCGGGCGCTCCCGCGTTCGCGTACGTGGCCTCCAAGTTGCAATCCTCGCTCAACCAACCAATTTGGGGATGGATGGGCGCCGCCGACGTGTTCGCGATGGCCGACGGTTTCGTGGCTGCCGAGGGCATGCGCCGGTTCCTGAGCGGCACCCCACCGGTGCTCGGCATGGTACCGATGGAGGACATGCTGGACCTGATCGAGGAGGCCGGCCTCGACGCCATCCGGAGCAAGTCTCTCGCCCTGACGACCTTCGTCATCGAGTGGACGGATGCACACCTCGCGCAGTTCGGCGTCACGGTCGGCAGCCCGCGTCGTGGCGAACGTCGCGGCAGCCACGTCACGCTCCTGCATCCCCGATTCCGCGAGGTCACCAGGCTGCTGTGGGAGCGCGACGTTATTCCGGATTTCCGGTTTCCCACCGGGCTACGCATCGGGCTTTCGCCCCTGAGCACCACGTTCGCGGAGGTCGAGCTTGGCCTCACACTGGTTCGCGACATCCTGGATCAACTCTCCGACTGAGAGATCTCTCTGTAGCCGATTACTCGGCTCATAGCCAGGTCATAGCAACGCATTTTACGGTGTGCTGGTGATCAACTCCCAGAAACAGTCGGTGGCGACGACTGCCTCAATGGCCCCGGATGCCCGTTTAGCCGCCCGGCTTCGCTCAAGCCCTCTGCTCATCCCGTTCGTGCTCATTGCGGTGTTCCATGCTGCGGGTTGGGGGCTCATCTCCACGACCGGGTCTACGGCGATCGGCGCTGGCGTGGTTGCATATCTCCTGGGGCTGCGGCACGCCTGTGATGCCGATCACATCATCGCGATCGATGGCGCCTCGCGCGCGGTCATTGCGCGAGGTCGGCCTGCCCCTGCGATCGGATTTTACTTCTCCCTAGGGCACTCGGCGGTGGTGCTCATGGTGACGGTGATGCTGACCGTCGGCATGGGGATGATCGGCGTAAACGTGGGCGACGACAGCCTTCGCCTTTTCGGCGCGACGATCGGGAGCGCCCTGTCTGGCGGGTTCCTGCTCGTCATTGGGGCACTGAACGTGGGAATTCTCGTGACGATCCTTCGTCGGCGCATTCATCCCGGCGCCGAAAGGAACGACCTGTTCGCCCACCAGCACCGAACTGCTGTCGGTGGGTTGTCGGTATTTCTGGGGCCGGTCGCGACCCGGCTGGATAGGCCGCGTCGGATGTTCCTGGTCGGCGTTCTCTTCGGGTTCGGTCTCGATACGGCCCTGTCGATCGGCGCGCTAGTTTCGGCTGCCGATGCCTCTCATTCCGCCGGCCCAATCCCGCTGGCATTCGGGCTGCCCGTGCTCTTTCTCGCCGGAATGAGCCTCGGCGATACGGTCGAGGGTCTCGCCATGAGCCGCGCTTACCGATGGGCGGCCGAGCAACCTGGCCGCCGATGGATTCCCAATGTGATTATCACCGGGGCCTCCGCGGTAGCCGCCGTGGTGGTCGGGATGATCGTGCTGGCGGGCGCGGGAATCGCCGGCACGGTCGCGGTAGCGATCGTCGGGGGTGTTGGACTCGGCCGGGCTGCGGTCGCGGGGGTGCGGCTGTTGCGTGACCCCCGAAATCCTAGGTCTAAATTTTTTATCAGAGCGCAGCGCGTTGCGGCCGCAGTGAGCATCGGCCTGATGCTCCTGACGGGATGCTCGGCAGTGGTCGGCGTTCCGTCGAGCGAGCCGACACCCTCCTCACCGACGACGCCCGTGCCGTCACCAACTCAGTCATCAAGTTCCTTGACGTCGGTGCCCCTGTCCCTCGTCAGTTCGGCCTTCGTCGACGGAGGAACGCTACCGATCACTTACAGCTGCGATGGAGACGGCGTCTCCCCACCGCTCGCCTGGTCCGGTGGGCCCGAAGCAACGGCCGCGTATGCCGTCGTGATGCACCACGTGCCTGACGACGGGGTGGCGCACTGGTATTGGGTTTTGTACAACGTGGATGCCACGGTGACCGAGCTGGCGGAGGGCGCAGTGCCGCCAGCGCTGGTTGGCACGAACTCCGTCAATTCCGATCTCGCCTACGCTCCTCCATGCTCGAAAGGCCCCGGACCAAAGCTGTATACCTTCACAATTTATGCTCTGGATGCCCAGCCGTTCTTTGCCGCAGACACCGCGGTATCCCGCGATGCGCTGCTCGCCGCCATCGACCGACACGTGCCCGAGCAAGCGAGCCTGACCGTGACATACGACCGGGCCACCGCGACGGAGCCCTGACCTGAGCGTCGAGCCGGACTCGCCTAGACCACCCACAATGACTACTTCGCTAAGCAGGTGACCGGGCCCGAAATACATCTTCGTCGTCGATCCCTATTGTCGGGCTGCACGGCCGCCTGATAGCGTTTGGTGGCTTTCGTGTCTACCCCGAATTGGGAGGTGCGCAGGCGACCACATGAGGCCCATAGTTGAACTCGTTCGGGCAGCACCGATGATGAACGTTGGCGTCACCCCGCCCAGAACATGCTCAAGGTTTCGCACAGGAGACGGATACGTGATGCACGCACAGGAATTTTACTGCAGGACTGCAGGTAGCCTCCGCCCCGCCACGGAGGTGCCTGGTCGCCGAGTGTGGTGCGGCTCCGGCCACGCTGGCGCTAGTCTCATGACCTGCCCGTCGGGACGTCAGAGATGAGCATGGAACCAGGCATCTCCAGGCTGTTTCGCCGTCGACCGGACAAAACAGTCGACGATCGCCCGGTGGAAGACGCTGACCCCACTGACCGACGCGGATCCATGTCGTGGGCCGCGAAGCTTGAAACTTTTACCACCATGCCGGCAGCGTCCGACACCAGTGGCGCCTCACAGCCAGCCTCAGCGGCGGACGGCAGCAGTTTCGCGCCGCCACGACCCGCAGCAGCGCCCGCGCCCGCGAGCCTGGTCACCACGGATCAGCCGCCGGTGAAGGCGTCGCCGGTCACCAAGGCCCTTGAATCTTTGATGATGGTGGATGGCGCCGTGTCGGCAGCGCTGGTCGACAGCGGCTCCGGGATGATCCTGGGGCAGGCCGGATCGGACCCTGACCTGGAAATAGCTGCGGCAAGCAACACACAGGTCGTTCGAGCGACTCTGGCAACAGTGAAGTCGCTCAGACTCCCCGACACCATTGACGACCTGCTCTTCACGCTGACCACTCAATTTCACATCATCCGGCCGTTGGCGAATAATCCCACCCTGTTCATCTACCTCGTGCTGGATAAATCAAGATCCAATCTGGCAATGGCCCGCTATAAAGTCACCGAGATCGACGCACAGCTGGTTCTCTGACTACTCATTCCTGAGGGGTTCGTCGCCGCTTAAGCCGGGAGACCACTGCATCGATTGCCAGCCCCAGTACTACGGCCACCACTACTGACACCACGACGGCCAGAAGCGGGTTCGCCGACAGCCATGTTCCGAAGAAAGCGCCTACGACACTGTTGTAAATCGCCCAAGAGGCTCCGGCGACGATCGTCAGCGGCAGGTAGCGCCGATAAGCAAACCCGGTCGCGCCCGCCGTGACGTTCACGGCGATCCGCGCAAAGGGGATGTAGCGCGCCGTCAGTATGAGCGACGCTGGCCTGCGCTCGAGCGCTCGAGCCGCGTAATCGAAGGCGGAGTGGATGCGCGGGCGGCGCATCCACTCACACCGCTCGGTGCCCACCCTTCGCCCGATCGCGTAGCAGAGATTGTCGCCGACGACCGCCCCCGCGGCCGCCACGGGCAGCAGCAACCAGATGTTGGGGGAGCCCGTCGAGAACGCCAGCGAACCGAGGGCTACTACCGCGGTCTCGCTGGGAAGCACGACGACGAACGCGTCGGCCACCACCAAGACGAAGAGCGCCGCGTACAGCCACGGGCCCTGCGCGGCAAGCTCGATCCACTGCACCACGCCATCCACACCGCACTGTCTACCTGTGTGAGATGAACAACAGGGGGACTGCAGGGAGGATGTGGCTGACGATCGTTTGGCGGAACCTGAGGGACACGAACGCTTATCCGATACCCGTGACCTATGAGGCACAGTTGAAGATCCCCGGGTTCTGGAAGGAATTTGGCACTCGTCAGCTCAGCTCGTCCCCGATTTCCTCACCATGCCGCAAGGTCACGAGTTTCTGTTTCGGCTGTTGATCTCCACGGTGCGAGAATACGAAATCGTCCCGTGGAGAGCGCGCCAGCCTGGTGGCACCAGGTCGGACCAACCCTGGACGCCGCAGCGAGGTCCACGAGCCCTGGTTGATGCTGGTCTCGAGATTCTGCATGCTGCTATGACGGTCGGGATCCTGCGGTATAGCTGTTCGACTGGCACGGCGAGCGGATCGGCATTCGAGCCTACCGGTGACGTGTAGGTGGCTTCCTCCGTCAGTGGGCGATACCGTGAGCCCCCCACAGTTTCCGAACATAGTGTGAACCCTCGACGTTAGGGAGTCTCGATTGGAGCTATAGCCGGGGCTGCCATGCCCGGATCACTGATTCGCGGGCAATCGCGGGGTGCGATAGGCCCAGCGACATCCGGGGCGCGGATTATTCTTCGAGCGCCGGTAGCCATTTCTTCTAGCATTCCCGGCTCGATGGGCTCATTTACCGCGTTGCTGTTGGCTTGACAGGTCTCTCCGTTTGCAACGCTGAGCTGGCGGACCGTTTCGAGCCGCTGGGCAGAGTCGTTCACGGAAGCCTCAAGCGCATCTTGGTGCTCGTCGCGTCTGGCCTCGAACCAAGGCGAGACACTCAAGAGGGGGTCGAGAAGCACTTGCGCCTGAAGTAACTGCACAACGATGAGCAATCGACCTAACCTGACTCGGAATGCCCCAGCATCAGCAAGTCACAGGAGTGTGGCTACAACACCGAGGTTTGGCGACGACGACGAAACAGAACAACCGCCGCGGCTAACGCCCCGATCCCGAGCACGGATGCTCCTGCCACGATCAGAACAGGAGGGCCGACAGCCTCAGCTTCGGTTGTCGGGGCTAGAACGATACCGTCTGAGCCGTCTGCCGGAACCTGATCCGTCGTGATCACCACCGTCATCTGCTCGGTTACTGACGCCTGAGAAGGCATAGTAATCGAGACGGTCACTGTCCACTCGCCAGCGGCCAGCAAAGCCTTCGGGCTCTGCCATACACCGATGCCCTCTTCGGAGGGGACAAGCGCCAGCGGTCCAACGCTCTCGCCCTCCGCTGACGTGGCAGTCAGCACAGGGTCAATCACGTCTTCAACCGGGTGCCCGTCGTCGGCGCGGGTTGCTACTACTTGCAGCCCGCCCCCGCCGTCTTGCGAGAGCGATAGCACGATCTCGCCGCCGTGCGCGCTGGCTGGGGTGGCCCCAGCCAGCAGCACTGTGATCAGAAAAGCTGCTCCGGCGAGCATGGAGCCGCCCGTTCTGGTCTTATGGCTCATGATCAGCCCACGACGCGGAAGTAGTCGAACTTGCTGGTGCGCGAGACAGGGCCTTGGGCGGAGTTGCCGAGGGCGTAGAGCCCGACTCGCGCACTCGCAAGAGCGGAGTTCGTCACTGACTGCGAGAACTGCGTCCACGTCACACCATCAGCGCTGAAATAGGCCGTGAACGTTGTGCCCGTTTTCTTCAACCGCAGCCAGACAATTCCGTTCGCCGGCGCTGGCGCCGTCGGTTGCACCAAACTGACCACACCGCCCGTCTCGCTGCGCATCTCCAGGCTGCGGGCAACAGTGGTACCCGCAACGTTGGTCGACAGCAGATCGAGCTTGACGTAGTTGTCGTTATCTCCGTAGAGGATGACGCCGCCCTGCTGATAGGCGCGGTCAAACGTAGAGCCATCGACCTTTGTCTCGACAGTCCAATCTGCAGAGGGCTGGGCTTGAACAATGAAGTTCGAGACCCCGGTGGTGTCCCCTCCGTAGATGTCGCCTGTCGAGGTGTCGATCTCCAGGTTGCCGCCCGTGACCCGGTACCCCGCTGGCTGCGAGTTCATCACAGTCCATCGGCACGACTCCAGCAGCGAACCGGCGAACTCGTCATTCGGCGATACCGTTGCCTCTGGGGTGACCGTGAACCAGTCGTATTGAGCGCTAACGACCGGAGTCGTTGCCGTCACAGCCGACGTCGATCCGAGAGCGAGCAAGCCGATCTTCGGCGATGCCAGCCCAGCCAGCGCGAACGATCCAACCGCGGTAAAGGTGACACCGTCTGCCGAATACGAGCCGGTGAGAGTCACGCCATCGCTGGCGAACCGCACGTAGTAGGTGTCCGGGAACGCGGCACCCAAGTTCGCCGTGTTGAGGTCCGTCGGCGTAGCACCAACCTCCTTCATCAGCTGGAACACCCGGTTGTCAGCGTCAGGCGAAGAACCCCGAGCCATCCGAACCAGCTTGATGTAGTCGTCGTCGCCGCCGTACACCACGATTCCGGCTTGTTGATACTGCAGAAGGCCCGCGAAACTGACCTTTGCGGTCGCAGTGAACGTACCCGTCGGCATGTCTTGCAAGACAATGTTCGGGGTTGTGCCGCCGGCGAGATAGATGTCCGAGCGCGCTGCCGGAATGGTGAGGATCCCGTTGGCAACAGTGAGCTGCTGGTTCACCCGCACAGACCGGTTCCAGCGAGTCGTATCAAGTGCTGAGCCGCCAAATGAATCAGAACGACCCGACAGGCACCCCGCTGATGGATCAGTGACGGTGATCGTCGTCGAGGCGTCGCTGTACGCTCCGCGAGAGTCGGTCGCCCGCACTGTCAGGGTGTATTGACCGCTCGATGGGTAGGTGAACTGTTGATTCGCGTTGCCTGCGACGAAGCCACCCCCCTGACCAGCGTTCCACTTGTAGGTGAGCGGCCCGTCACCGACTGCAGCGTCGGGATCGGTCGCCACCGCCGAAGCAGAGACAACTACCGGCGCGGTTCCAGAGGCCGGACTTGCGGTCAGTGTGACTACCGGTCGCTGGTTGGTTCTCAGGCCGTTACCACCGAAGTCCATAGAATTCACATTGACGCCACCCTGGGTCAGCACGAAGTAAAGCGTGCCGGTTCCCGTCGGGCGGTTAGCCGCCAGCGGAGCAGTGAAGTTCCCGTAGGTCTGCCACTGTGGAACTCCGCCGACAAGGGTCGGGCTGAATGGCACGGTTGCAATCGTCGGCCCGGTGGGAGAGTTCCACCGCACCGCAATAGAACCGTTTCCAGAGACGCCCGAAGCGAGGCGCATCGTGACCGAGTTGAGCCCGACCAAGTTCACCGGCTCATACGACCACCAGTCATTCGGCTCAATGTAGCCGAGGTTCTAGGCGCCGCCGGCCGAGTCTCCGGTCGTTTCACGCACCACACCGTCGCTGGCACCACCGGTGCCGCCGATGCGCCCGGTTGTGTCGAAGTACTCCGCCTCGAGGTGCTTGCTGTTGAGAACGTTGAGGCCATACCCAGTCAGGGGCACGCCAACGGCGCCACCGCTATCTTGGTACCTAACATCAACCACCCAGAACAGGTTGGCCTCCAGCCCATGCCCACTATCGCGGGAGGTCTGAATCGTGCCCTGGCAGCCAGAGAGCTCTTCCATTGGATGCTGGTGAGACGAGTGCCCGAGGGCCGGAAGCACCCGAACGCGTGAGCAATCGATGGGCCCCCCGGCGTCGGGGTCGTTGACCGTCACCGTGTAAGCAATCTGGTCACCCCAGTTGAAGAACCCACCGTTTTCTGGGAACTGGATCGTCACGATCGGCACGGCGTTGCCGACGACGATCGGTACGGTGGCAACCGCGATTCGACCGTCAACGTCGGTCACCGTCATCGTCACGTCGTATTTTCCGTTTGAGGTGAACACGTGGGTGGGGTTGGCCGCACTCGAGAAGGTGCCGTCTTTGAAGTCCCAACGAACCGTGAACGCCTTCCCGAGCGGGTGGCTTGTGCCCGTCGAGTTGAACACGACGCTCAGGGGAGCAGCCGCACCATTGGAGATATTCGATGCCGCTCGGGCGATAGGTGAGGCGTTGCCCTTGATGTAGTCGATTCGGTAGATGCCGGAGTCGCCGGTCGAACCGCCGAAGCCTGAACCCCAGTCGACAGCGTAGAGCGCTCCGTCCGGCCCGAACTCGAAGTCCATCGCGCGATGGAACGGACTGGCGATTGCTGGGTCGAAGATACCGGGCATCGTTCGGTCAATGTCGACAACACGACTGCCCGCAGCACCAGCGCCGGAACGGTTGAGTTGGAACGAGTACATCTTGCCTTGGTTCCACTCACCGAACAGGGCACGGCCCTCCCAGAATTCTGGCCACTTGGTAGCAGAGCTCAGACCAGGGTCGTAGTCATAGACCGGCCCGCCCATCGGCGCACCGCTGGCTCCAACTTCTGGCACGTTGGTTGGGCTGAGCCCGTTCTCCATCCAGATTTCTGGTGCCTTCACGGCGGGCAGGGTGGTCAGACCGGTGTTGTTCGGACTGTTATTTGTCGGGCCAGTGGCACTAAATACTGCGCCGGAGGTCACGGTCGCGAAGTTGAAGTCGTTGTAGCACTTCACGCCCACGCAGTAAGGCCAACCATAGTTACCGGGCTCGTCGACAATGTTCCACTCGACCGTGCCTCCAGGGCCGCGGCTGGCGCTAGCCCCACCCGCGTCTGGGCCGAAATCGCCGACCAAGATGCTACCGGTAAAGGGGTCAAGCCCAATCCGGAAGGGGTTGCGGAAGCCCATCGCGTAAATCTCTGGCCGGGTCTTGTTGGTGGTATCCGCCGACTCGGCAAAGAGGTTGCCCGCGGGGACCGTGTAGCCGCCGGCCTCCGTCGGCTTAATACGCAGAACCTTGCCCCGCAGATCATTGCTGTTGCCGGAGGTGCGCTGCGCGTCAAAGCTCGAGCGACCAGCCTGCTCATCTATCGGCGTGAAGCCGTCAGAGGAGAAGGGGTTGGTGTTATCGCCGGTAGCCAGAACGAGGTTACCCGCCTTGTCGAAGAGCATGTCGCCGCCAGCGTGGCAACACTCTTGACGCTGCGTGGTGATCTTGAGAACAACAATCTCCGAGGCAGGATCGAACACCTTGGTCGTGAAATTGTAGGTAAATCGCGAGATGCGGTTGTGGGGCCCGTCAGCGGTAGTCACCGAGGTCGGCGACCAGTAGAAGAAGGCGCGGCCGTTCGTCGCGAAGGCTGGGTCGAGCGCCAAGCCGAGCAGGCCATCCTCGTTACCGAGGGTCACGCCGAGGGTGAGGGCTGTGGTCCTCGCATTGGTTCCTGCGGCGATACGCTGCACACGCCCGTCGCGCTCTAGGTAGAAGACGGTGCCCTTCTCTGCGCCGGTCTGCACGATGTCCAGGGCCATCGGGTTGTCGGTGTTGTCGTCGAGAGTGACCTTTTGGAAGTTCGAACTCTGCGTCGCGCCGCAGCCAGACGGTACTACTCCCGCGGCGATCTTGATGCCGCCCAGAAGGTGAGCGAGGAAGGCTGGCTCAGAATAGGAAGTGTCACCGTGGCCCATGCCGGTGTACCACGAACGACCACCATCGAAGTCCTGGCACCATGCGATCGGGTGCTCCACGCCGTTAGTGCCGCCAGAATAACTCGACTCTGCAAGCGAAAGCAGCACGTGAACTTTGTCGGCCTGAAACGAGCGGTAGTTGTACCACTCGTCAAACCGCGTCCACGTGTCACCCGTCAGATGCTTCGTCGATTCGTTGACACGGTCATTGATTTTGACCGTGGCGTTCTGCTCTGCCGGGTGCGCTTCAAAATAGGCTCCGACCAGCTGGTTGTACCAGGCCCAGTCATACTCGGCATCGCTAGCCGCGTGAATGCCGGCGAACCCGCCACCCGCGCGAATATACGACTCGAGCGTGGCCTGCTGCTCCGTGTTGAAAAAATCGCCGGTAGTCGAATTGAAGATCACCGCGTTGTAGGTCGCAAGTGTTGCAGCATTGCTCGCGTTAAACTCTGCGGGGTCGTCAGTGAACGTCGCCGCGAAATTGTTGGCAGTGGCCATCGACTGGATAGCCGCCTTCGCGGCAGGGATCGAAGCATGGCGAAATCCCTGGGTGTGCGAGAACACCAGCACCCGGAAGGCAGGCGCGGCGGCGCTCGCCGGCGCAGGCGCAGAAACCACCGCGCTCGCAAACGAGACAGGCAAGACAACTCCGCCGACCATTGCCGCCGTCGCAAGCAGCGACACGATGCGGTTGCGGGTTCGCCGACTACGGGGGACTTCGTTGTTCACCGGGACTCCTTGAGTATAGAAAGCTCCGCGAAGTGAACGCAGTCCACAATGACAGTTGCCTCGGGGTGAACCTACTCCGACAAATTGTTGTCTGTCAAGATAAACGCTAGGAACGCATCGGCCGCTGGTCAGGGTCATAATTCCGGGTCTATGATCCCGCACTAGACACAACCGTGTTTTGCAAGCACTCACGGCGAAACATATCGACGTTCTTAACAACAAATCGTCGGTGATGGTCCCACTGGAGTCACATCGCAGTAAACGGCCCACCGTCAACCACCACGCTAAAGGGGTCAGCAAGAACCCCAGCAAAGGCGAGTTCGGCTGCGCCGATCATGAGGATGATCGAGCCAGGCGCCGCGCGCGAGATCTAAACAAGGTCGCTAAGGCCATGCCGCGTCACAGACCGAACTTGCTCCGAAACACGGTCCGGAGCAAAAGTGAATGTAGTGCCGAGGTGGCCTCCGAGCAGTATGCGCTCTGGATCAAAAATGTTGATTGCAAGGCCGGCGAACACCGACGGCGACGTCGGATCTCGTAACGCAATCACAATCCTCAACCTCGACACACAAGCCAGGCGACGAACAACACGGTCTTTCGTCCGTCGATCACAGGGCCGTCGCCGAAGTCGTCGTGAAATCAGAGACCAGGATCGGTGATCCATGCTCGGTGCACGCAGACATAACTGAGGCGCCATGCAGCGCGGACCTGAGCGATCGCACGGCGGGTTGAGCGCCCCAAACCGCATAGCCAAGCGCGACAAGTTTCGGGTGCGCTTTGTCGGCACGGATCTTGCCCCCCGAGGCCTCGACCCAGTCCTCAATCTTCGGCATGAACGCATCCGTGACCTTGTCCGATCCACCGGGACGGCGATCGACCAGCCGACGTCGCGGGCGGCGACACACCCCGCAACAGTGTGATGCGAACGACCTGATAATGCGGCCGCTGCACCCAGCGATCCGGTCAGATCGCATGCAGCAAGAATTTCCATGATCTCTCCATCGGACTTCAGTCAGAGCTTCTTCCTGGCGATGTGATGCGAGTTAGACACCGTCATCGAATCGAAGAAAGAGGCTCCCGCCGCTCAAGCGAGCGGGGATCGGAACAGAAATGGGCAGATCTCGTGGCCACCAGCGGGCACTTCTACTGGCCGCCCACGGGCCGATCAGATTGGCCGTTGACACCACAGAAGGACTCTGGCTAAGAAAAGGCTGGGCAGGACGAGAGTGACGCGCCCAAACCATCCACACGTTCTTGCCTATAAGCCCCAATGAGCCGCAAAATGCGGGCAAGAGATCCTGAAACCGACGCCTAAAGGGCGGAAAAGCCCCGTAATCACTGGGATGTACGGGGCATTCGCTTGGCGGAACCGGTGGGATTTGAACCCACGGTGGGCTCTCACCCACACAACTTTTCGAGAGTTGCACCTTCGGCCGCTCGGACACGGTTCCGGGGGAGAGTTTAGTACACGCGCGCGGGCACGTACGCTCGAAGGCGTGGAGATCGTGATCAGCGCAGCACTCGTGATGGTGGTCGGCAGTGCGATTGGGCTCTGGGCGCGGTGGCTGGTGCGCCGTCGGGGCCTATGGCGCATCCGGCTGGCCGAGAACATTCCGGCGAACTCGAAGTACTGGCGCGAACGGAAGAAGCTGCCCGGGGAGGTGCTCTATGTTGCAATCGGCGACTCGGCGGCGCAGGGCATCGGGGCGAGCAGGCCCGGTCACAGCTACGTCGGGGTGCTGGCGCAGGGCATCCGGAGTCGCACTGATCGCACCGTTCGCGTGGCGAACCTCGGCATTTCGGGGGCCACACTGAAACTTGCCATCGAATCCGAGTTGCCGCAGCTAGCGAAACTGGATCCCGATATTGTGACCGTCTGCATTGGCGCGAACGATATCGCCAACTTCGACGAGTCGCGCTTCGAGCGAGAGATCGGTGTGCTGCTCGATGCGGTTCCGCCGCACGCGATTGTCGCCGACCTGCCCAGCTTCTACTTTCTGCCGGGCCAGAAGACGGCGCGTGTCGCCAATCGGCTGCTACGAGCCGCGGCCGCCCAGCGGGGTCTCACCGTCGTCGACCTGCACAGGCTCACCGACCGGCAGGGGTTGTGGGGCATCACGACGCAATTCGCGGGGGACCTGTTCCACCCGAACGACCGCGGTTATCGGGTATGGGCGGCGGCCTTCGAGCCGTCGGTCGCGCGGAGGCTGGCGGAACTGTGATCGTCAGCTATACCGCGATCTACAACGCGAATGGCGGGATCGCGGGCGAGGTTCGGTACGTAATCGGGCATCTTTTTGGCACCGCCGAGTGTGCCCTGTGCGACATCACCCACTCCCCCATCAGGCGAAAGCCAGAATGGGACAGGATGCTCCAGCGCCTGGGTGTGCCGATGGCTGTGCTTCATCGCAACCAGCTCGACGCGGCCCTTATCGCCGCCCTCGGCACGACACCGTTGCCCGCAGTGTTCGCGCACCACCCGGACGGCAGCATCACGGTTGCCCTCACCGCGGGGCAACTGCGCACGCTGGGCGGATCCGTCAGCGAGTTCGAGAAGGCCCTTATCGGTCGCTGACGCGCCGCCCCCGCCAGAGCACTGCCAGCAGGAACAACGACGCGAACATCAGCAGGCTACCGGTCGTTATGAGGCTCGGCCCGACGCCGGGTTGGAAGGTGTCGTACGACACCAGACTTCCATCCGAGCTTTGGAAAACAGGCAGTCCCGCAGTGCTACTGATCGCCAAGGGGCTGTCGAGGTAGTCGGTGACGGTATACGCGAGCACGGCGCATCCCAGAATCATGATGAGCGCTGCGGCGCCCAGCATCGCCAGCGGCAGTCTGCTCATTCCGCTCGCCGCCAGCGCACCGCGTGCAGGAACACCACCCCCACGAGCGCCGCGAGACCGGTCAGGATCATCCACGGGCAGATCGACTGGGCGATAGTGGGAGTGACGTAGCTCGTGAGGACGTCGGAGGCCGATGAAGTGACTCCGCCCATGAAGCGCGACTGCGACCAGGTTTGCCCGACCACCCCGCCGATGATGAACACCGGCGCGATAACCCACAGCACTCGCACCCACGGGTTACCGTCGAGGGTGACGGCTGGCTCAGGTGTCGGATGCGCCGCCGGCGCGGCAGGGCTCGCAGGGGCATCCATCGCCGGCGCATCAGGCCGAGCCCGGGCATCCAGCGCCTGCGGTGGGTTCGTCCACTGCGGCGTCGGTTCGCTGCCCTGCCCGGCTGGGTTTTGAGTGGGAGCGGTCCCGTTGCCCGCCACGTAGCCACGCTGGAAAGCCGGATCGAACCGAGGGTCGAAATCTCGCTCATCACTCACGCTGCCACCCTATTCCCCACTTTCATCATTCAGGAGGTGCTGGTGCTGGTGGGCGTGGATGCGGCCAGAGTGATCTCATCCGCCCCACCAGTCCATCCGGTCACATCACCTCCCGAATGATGAAAGGGGAAGCCGGCAGTGTCGTCCGCCCGACCTAGGCTTACGGCATGGCACGAACCACCACCAACTTCCGATGCACCGAGTGCGGCTGGTCCAGCATCAAGTGGGTGGGCCGCTGCGGCGAGTGCCAGCAGTGGGGCACGGTTCAGGATTCCGCGGCGCCCGCCGCGCGCGTGACACCCGCCAGCATCCCCGAGTCTCGGGCCGCCCGGCCCATCACCGACATCGGCGCCGAATCCGTCGCCCACTGGCCGAGCGGCATCGCCGAATTCGATCGGGTGCTCGGCGGCGGGGTGGTGCCGGGGGCGGCGATCCTGCTGAGCGGTGAGCCCGGTGTCGGCAAGTCGACTCTGCTTCTCGAGGTGGCATCGCGGGCCGCCGCCTCGGGGCAGCGCGTGCTCTACGTCAGCGCCGAGGAATCGGTCAGCCAGGTGCGGCTACGGGCCGAGAGAACCGGCGCACTGCAGCCGTCGCTATTTCTTGCGGCAGAGACAGATCTCGCCACGATCCTCGGCCAGATCGATCAGGTGCAGCCCCACCTCGTCATCGTTGACAGCGTGCAGACCGTGTCGTCGGGACTGACCGACGGTCTGGCCGGAGGTCCGTCACAGGTGCGGGAGGTGGCATCCACTCTTATTCGCGTCAGCAAAGACCGCAATCTGCCGGTGCTGCTCGTTGGCCACGTCACCAAAGATGGCACCATCGCCGGCCCGCGACTGCTCGAACATCTCGTCGACGTCGTGCTGCAGTTCGAGGGCGATCGCCAGACGTCGTTGCGATTCGTGCGCGCCCACAAGAATCGCTTCGGGCCGACGGACGAGGTGGGTTGCTTCGAGATGACCGGCGATGGCATCGCCGAGGTGGCCGACCCCAGCGGGCTGTTCCTGTCGCGTGCGCGCACCCCCACGAGCGGAACGTGCGTCACGATCGCCGTCGAGGGCAAGCGCGCGATGCCCGTCGAAGTGCAGGCACTGATCGTCAAGACGCAGGCTCCGCAGCCGCGACGGGTGGTGAACGGGGTCGACTTGTCCCGTGTCGCAATGCTGCTGGCGGTGCTGGAACGACGGGCGGGCATCCCCCTGTCAGGGTTCGATGTCTATGTATCGACCGTGGGCGGCATCCGCGTGACAGAACCGGGTGCCGATCTCGCCATTGCCCTGTCCATCGCGAGCGCGTTCAAAGATAAGGCGTTCCCGATCACCCAGGCGGTGGTCGGCGAAATTAGTCTTGCGGGCGAGATTCGGCCAGCATCCAACACGCAGCAGCGAATCGCCGAGGCACGCAGGCTCGGCTTCTCGACCATCATCGATTCGGATGCCATGCACCTCCGTGAGGCGATGCGCCTGGCGTTCGCGAGCTCGATCGACGAGCGTGTCGACATTCCAGAGTTTTAGGAACGCCGGAGTTCTAGGAACGCTGACGCACAGCAGGCGGCACTTTCGCGACCGACTAATCGTCGAGCAGTCCGTTCCAATCATCGACCCGCCAGCTGATCCAACCGTTCTCACGGTGCAGGCTTACCTTGATGTCTGCCGTCTCACCGTCCGCGCGAAGCCCAGCACAGGAGATGGATTCGCCCAGGAGGATCGGTGGGGCATCGGAGCAGGCAACCGTGATCTCGGCACCGCTCGCCTGGGCATCCACAGAGACAACCGATTCGATCTCTCCAATGAAAAACGAAGGAGCAACCGAGATAATCAATCCGGGTATTGCGATGCACGCGCCGAACAGGGCCGCGAAGCTCAGCCCCACGATCAGCAGGAGGGGTGAGCCGTGGCCAGTCTCACGACGCACGCGGCGCCCACGCACGATCAGGTAGCTGACGGCCATGAGTAAAGCCCACCGAGGACTAGCGGGATTGCGGTGACCCCACAGAGTCAGCGTGAGTCTGTCGTGAGCGGCAAGTCCGAGCGCGATCAGGTGAGGCGCGACCCAGGCGCTGATGACCAGAGGCCAGTTGGTGCCCAGACCCGCCACCTGCACCAGCAGCATGATCACACCCAGCTGGAACAGGGGGGTGAGTGCGAGCAACCAGGCTGAGATTGTGTAGGAACGGAGCTGTCGATTTGGAGGCAAGAGTCGCGCCGGGTTGACAGCCCCGATAGCGGGTGGAATCCCAATGGCATCCGCGCTGGCGGCACTTCTCCACGCTCCGATGACATCGGCGTCGAGATCCTCCTGCAGAGGGGGCTCAAACTCCTTCAGGGTCATCTCCAGCAACCCCTGCGCGTCGAAGTCGTCGTCAGCGATCAGCGGCGAATCAGGCGCATCGTGGTCGACGGCATCATCGCCTTGATCGGTTTCGCCGGTGATGTCGTCGCGATTGTCGGTGCGCCCAGGCGCGGGCTCCAGGTCGTAGATCACATCGCCATCGGGCTGCTCGTCGAAATCATCTTCGAATTCATCCTCGAATTCGGCACGTTGGCGTTCGCGTTCGGCTCGACGTGACGGAAGTCCGGCACCGTCAACGTCGTGAGCGCTCGACATAGTAGCGAACTGCTCCACGATAGGAGCCCTGGCTTCAGACGTGTGTTCGGCCCACCCCTGACCATCCCACCAACGTAGCTGCGGGAGCCCGAGAGGGTCGGGGTACCACCCAGACGACACCCCGAATTCGTTCTGATTCACGGTCTGAGAATAGCAGCGGTTTTGCGCGCACCAGCCTGTATAGTCGGACCCAATACGGGGGTGTGCACGTCGTCACCGCTGTCACCTCTCCGGTCCGGTGAATCGGGCCACAGTAACGAATGGCACCAACGGAATGACAAGCAGTACATGACGGACGCGTCCGGGAAATCTCTCGAAACTGTGACGGGCGACGATGCGCCCGCGGAGGGCACCCCGCCAGTTTCGACCCCGGCACCGACGCTGCACAGCGGCAACGGCTGGGATGATGCTGCCCTCGCACTGCACTCAATCCAGCAGATGAACGCACCAATGCTGGTCATGCTCGAACCCGAGGGCTGCCCGCCCGTCTACATCGACCTGCCGCGGCGTGCGTTCCACTGGCGCAGCGCCATGGAGGAATTCCCCTTGGAGCCAAGCTCCGTGCGCATCGTCACCGAGGCCGTCGCGGTTGACGCTCCCACCCGGTTCCGGTCGGCTGGTCGAAGCCTCGACAAACTTCTGTGGGCCATCGGCCAGAGCGCCTTCCAGGGCAACCCGGCGCCGTGGCTCCGACCAGGAGAGCGCTACAGGCTCACGAGCTGGCCCAACTTCACCGAGCTCAACCACACGTTCGATCACATGCGCATGACCGCTCATATTGGCAACGCTCCCCTGTCTGCCAGTGAACTGGCGGCGGCGGCAACATCAGATCCCACAGCCGTGCAGCGAATGATCAATGCCTACAGCCTCCTGGGCATCCTGAAGGTGTCCGAAGGATCACCCGCCACTCCGGCGATAAATGCGCCAGATCAAACCAAGCCGACGGGTGGATTCCTCGCCCGTCTACGCAGTCGATGGGGATTGTGAAACACCGTGGCCGAACATGTAATTCTCTTTGCTGGCCCCATGGGCGCGGGTAAAAGCACGGCAATTCGCAGTCTGAGTGAGATCGAAGTCGTCGCCACCGAAGCAGGAAACTCCGACCGTGAGTCGGTGGACAAGCCCACGACGACCGTGGCGCTCGACTACGGCGAGATCACCCTTGGGGATGACGAGAAGGTTCGGCTCTACGGGATCCCCGGTCAACGGCGATTCGACTTCATGTGGGAGATTTTGAAGGATCGCGCCGTGGGCATGGTGCTGCTGATCAACAACGACTCCCCCGACCCGCTGTTACAGCTTCGCGAGTTTCTTGACTACTTCGCCGACCTCTATTCACGTGGCGGAATTGTCGTCGCCGTCACTCGAAGCGATATCGCCCGCACCCCCAAACTCGCCGAGTACTCTGCGGCGATTGCCGCCCACACGCCTGACATGATCATTCCGGTATTTTCGGTCGACGCGCGTAACACTGAGCAAATGCGTACTACCTTGATCACGCTGATTCTGAACGTTGAGACGCGAGCGGCGATCATCGGAGCGGAGACACTGAAAAATGACTGAACCGTTGCACCGCAACGCCGCCGTGATTCTGCATGGCGCAGAAGCCCTGGAAGAGCTCAGGAGCGCATGCCGGTCTCTTATCTACGCGACGCTCATCACCGACGACGGTTTTGAGGTGTCCGGCCTGATTGGCACCCAGCACAACCGCATGGCGAGCATGGCCAGTTCCATGCAGGCCCTTGGGGATGCCGTGGCGCGCGAGTTGAAAATCGGAACCAGCGAATACATCATCATCGCCTCGGAGTTGGGCCATGTGATCCAGTTGCGTATTCCCGGCCAGCCGCTTGTACTCTCTGCGCTGTTTGGAACAGAGGAGACCCTGGGCAAGGCACTGTCGACCGCGCGCAGTTCGGCATCGCGCGTGTCTGAAGTCCTCATCGGCATCCACTAGGAGCCATCGCGGAGTGGTCCACCCATAACTGGGGCCTCGTTCCGCCTCACACCTCGGCATATGGTCGAGCTAGAGTGTCACAGCCGACCCACACCACACCCAGAGGATCCCGATATGTCCAACATCAATGAATCACTTTCTACTCTTGTGGGCATCGATGGCGCCATGTGCGTCGCCCTCGTCGACAGCCGATCCGGAATGATCCTTGGCCAGGCAGGAACGGGACTTGACCTTGACGTTGCGGCCGCGGGCAACACCGAGGTGATGCGAGCCAAGCAGAGCACTATGAAGGCACTGGGTCTCAAAGACACAATTGATGACATCCTGATCACCCTCACCACCCAGTACCACA
Organism: Salinibacterium sp.; assembly: GCF_031364185.1. NCBI lineage: Bacteria > Bacillati > Actinomycetota > Actinomycetes > Micrococcales > Microbacteriaceae > Salinibacterium > Salinibacterium sp. The sequence goes on from NZ_JANLVV010000200.1 coordinate 23,031, forward strand.
TCATCCGCCCGCTGTCGGCGAACCCGTCCGTCTTCCTCTACCTTGTCCTTGAGTCTGCCCGATCGAACCTTGCTCTTGCGCGGTACAAGGTCGCCGAAATTGACAGGCTGCTCGTTCTCTGATCCAAGGATCGAGGCGTCAGGAGCCGCTCGCGGACCTGCGGATGGGCGGTCAGCTGTGGCTGTCCAGCCTGTCCCGTTCATCTTGCGAAAGGTCGGAGTTCTCCAGCTTTTCGCGGTCGTCAATGGCCTTCTGATTATCGGCTGCGCTGTGAATACGGTCGTCTGCCGCGGGCGTGATGTTCGTCATTCTTCTAGTTCACCCCGACGCGAAGCTTTCGTAAAGCCCCTGGCGCGAGGTCAAATTCTGTGGCACACCGGCGCAACTAGTCGGCGAGGGTCCAGGAACCCCAGTCCCTCACTCGCCAGGCTATCCATCCGTTCTCTCGCTCGAGACTGACGGAGATCGACTCCGTCTCCCCGCTGGGCTTGGTCGCCAAGCACGCGAAGGTGTCGCCGATCGCCAGGGGCGGGGTCGGGCACACCAGCGTGATGTCACCCCCGAGAGACATCGCTGTGCTGCGAACGGACTGCGCCGCCTCGGCAGCAAAGGGACCGGGCACCACCGCGAGCAGAATCCCAGGAACCACGAGAATGCCCGCGAACACCGACACGCTAGCGGACGCGAATAACGCCGCCGGCGCAAACCCTTTACCCGTCTGCCGATAGGTACGAACCGCACGCATGATCAAGTAGACCGGAGCCGTGAGTAGCGCCCACAGCCCGCTCGCTGGTTTCGTATGGCCGCGCACCTGCAAGTCCAGCCGATCGTAGAACGCGAATCCAAGCACGATGAAGTAGGGCAGGGCGACTACCGCTATCATCAGCGGCCAGTTAGCGCCGAGGCCCAGCCCGGTGACCAACAGGATGCTGATGGCGACCTGGAACAACGGCATCAGAGCGATGGCCCACACCACGGCGGTGTAGGTCTTCACCTTCTTGAGGGTGCGGACCGGAGCCTCATCTTCGACCAGCCGCACGTCAGATAACGCACTGAAAAGTGACTCCATGGGAAGGGCATTAGTGTGCGTGCTCGCTCGCCTGGGCCCTGGCGTAGCGTCGTCGACGGTGTCGGTCAACGGCGGCTCAAGCTCACGCAGGGTCATCGCCAGCAGCGGCTGAGCGCTTAGCTCATTGCGCTCCCCGTCGACGTCGAAACCGATATCGAGGTCTGCCTTCAGCCCAGACCCTGATTCGATCTCGATGTCGAGTGGCGCCTGAAGCAGGTCACCATTTTCGCGACGCTCGCGAGCGCGCTGTTCCCGGCGTGAGGGGAACTCTTCTTCCTCGCGCGTCGGGGTACGCTGCTCATCCTCGTCATCGTCAGCAAATCCGAGAATGGTCGTCGGCTGAAGCACGATCGGCGCGCGGGCGTCCGAGGTGTGCTCAGTCCACGCTTGTGAATCCCACCAGCGCAACTGGGGGAGACCGAGCGGATCGGGGTACCACCCCGCCGCCACACCGAATGCGTCATCCACGTGATCAGAGTATCGGGCGATCCCGTTTATAGAAAGCCTGTTCTACCCACTTCACACGCCCAGAACGGGGGACAGCGCCGGTTTTCGTGGCATGAATCTACTCGCGAAGGGCCAGCAGATACTCGTTCATGGCGGCACTGAGGTCTGCGTCGACGCGCAACGGCGTGTCGTCGATCTGGCGGATGGGCGCGACGAGTCTCACACTTGAGAGCAACCACGCGGCATCCGCTGTGCGCAGCGCGTCCGAACCTGCCACGCCGACCTTTGTTTGCATCCCGCGGGCGGCAGCGAATCTGAAAATGCTGGCCTGGGTCGTGCCATCCAGAATGCCCAGGTCGGGAGCCGGTGTCAGCAGGGTGTTTCCTCGCCGGTACACCAGGGTCGACGTTGGCCCTTCCAACAGGATGCCATCACTTGAGACGAATATGACATCGTCGGCACCGCGGCGCGCGGCTTCGCGCAGCACCGCCTTGTTCACCGCATAGCTGAGCGTCTTCGCTCCCGCGAGCAACCAGGGGGAGGTGCGAGCCACATCATGGCGATAGCCACGGTCAAGCAATACCACCCGGATTCCTCGCGTCCGAGCGTCGGAAAATTCGGGCGAATGCTCTGCATAAGCCCACCCGGTCGGAAGGTTTGTGCCCTCGACCCCTCGGGTGAGCACGATTTTCACGAACGCCTCGGCGGCGGGCTCGAGTTCCGCAACGGTTGCAAAAATGGCCGCTCGCCAGGCGTCAAGGTCGGGGGCGGGCAGGTCGAGCATCGCCGCCGAACGCGCAAATCTCGCCAGGTGGTGCTCACGTGCCAGCGGTACTCCGCCGCACACGCTGAGCGTTTCGAAGACGCCATCGCCGCGGGTCGCCGCCAGATCCATGACGCTGAGGTGCGGCTGCGCGACGTCGGCGAAGTGCACCGGCACGGCGTCGGGATCGTGAGCCGGGGCATCCAGCGACGGTCGATTCAGGATCGCGAGCACACGTTCAGGCATGGGACACAGTCTGTCAGGGGCCCAGCTGCACCGGAATACTCGAGGTGTCGTACCTCTGCACCCGTCGTGGAATGAACAGGGCGATCACCAACCCCAGCAGCACAACACCGGCGCCCATCACAAACACCCACGCGAAACCGTCGCGTGTGGGAACGCCAACCCCGTCGAGCACCACTACGTGCGTGGCTAGGATCACACCGACCAGGGTCGCCGAGAGGGTCGATCCCAGGGTTCGCATGACCGAGTTCAGACCGTTCGCTGCCGCTGTCTCGTTGGGCGGGACAGACTGCATGATCAGGGTCGGCATGGCGGCATAGGCGAATCCCACACCGATTCCCGTGATTGTCGAGACCAGAATGATGTGCCACACCTGATCAAGGAAAAAGATTGCCAGGGTGAACCCCACGGCGACGATGGCGGCGCCGATGATGAGGCTCGTGCGAGCACCCCTGGCCGCAGTCAGTCGCGCGGCGACGGGCGACATGAAGAACATCACGAGCCCGAGCGGCATCAGGCAAAGGCTCGCCACGATGAGCGGCTGGCCAAGGCCGAAGCCGGTCGACGCGGGCGCTTCGAGCACGAGGGGCAGCGAGGCGTTGACCACGAAGAACGCGAACCCGATCGAGATGGAGGCGAGGTTGGTGAGCAGCACCGGCCGCCTCGCTGCAACACGAAGGTCGACCAGTGGATGCAACGACCGCAGTTCGAAGAAGCCCCAGCCGACCAGCACCACGACTCCCCCCACCAGCAGTGAGACGGTGATCGGGCTGCCCCAGCCCCACACCGTGCCGTTGGAGATGGCCAGCAGGATACCGACGAGCCCCACGGCAAGTCCGACCGCACCGAGGTAATCGAACGCTCCTCCCGAGCGCAGGGTGCTCACCGGGATCACCACCGCGACCGCGACGATACCCGCGAGGCCGAGGAAGGTGGCCAGCCAGAACAGCGCGTGCCAATCGGCGAACTGGGCGATCGTGGCCGCGAGCGGCAGGCCCACCGCTCCGCCCACGCCGAGGGTTGCGCTGACCAGAGCCACGGCGCCACCAAGATTCTTTGGGTGGATGACGTCGCGCAGGATGCTGATCCCGAGGGGGATCACCCCGATTCCGACGCCCTGGAACACCCGACCGACGACCAGCGGCACCAGCGAAAACGAGATGGCGCAGATGATGGAACCGCCCACAAGAATCGCAAGCAGTAGCAGCATGACACGGCGTTTGCCATACATGTCGCCGAGGCGCCCACTGATGGGGGTGGCGATGGCCGCGGCGAGAAGAGTCGCGGTCAGCACCCACGATACGTCGGCCGGTGGCGCGTCGATCAATACGGGCAGTCGCGGATAAATCGGAGTGACCAGAGTCTGCATGAACGACACGACAAGCCCGGCGCTTGCCAGGGTGACAATGATCGTCCGGTCGCTTCGAACACGAGTCAGTGCTCTGCGCTGCCGGGGGGTCAGTGAGCCTGAATCTTCAGTTTCAGCGCCCTCAACCACCGGCCCAGCTTACGCTCGCCCGCGACGCCCCATTGTTGCCGCTGTGATCAGCGAGTGTCTAGCTGAAGGGCGTCGAGCACGTCCTGCGGGGCAGCCTGCATGGTGTGCGGGCCGGCAACGTCGAACCAGACGGCCTCCAGCACCCCGATGTTGTCGGCCAGAAACTCGCGCAGCGCCGCGGCGTCGTAGGCGAGCACACGATGGTCCGCCTCATCCGGAACCATCTGCTGATACGTTTCTGTCGACGAGAACAGCAACAGCATGTAGCGGTCCGCCTCGCCTCGGCGAAACACCCGCACCTGCGGCGGGCCGTCGACCGGCAGCATCGGCACCACCACGTGGTCGTTGCGCAGGGCAAAGGCCACCGCCACAGCATCCTGCGCCTTGAGCGCGGCGGCAAGCTGCAGGGACCCTGGAACCGAATTCTGGCCGATCATCAGTTGAGCAGGAACGCCTTCGAGGCGAGGGATGTCACGCCGCCGACGGTGACGTCAAGACGGTAGGTCGCCCCGCCGGCGCCGACCTGCGGTCGCTCGGCCTCGCAGGTGTCCGTCGCCGACCGAGTGCGATCCCAGGGAATCGGAGTTGCGTCAAGCGGAACTCCCGGCAGCAGGGTCGCGGTCGCTGCAACGGCGTCACGCTGGCAGTCTTTCGAGCTCCAGATGCGATCCGCGCCGCTGGTGATGACGAACTCCTGCAGGTCGGAACCTGCTGCCAGGGTGCACGGGTTGGTCATCGTGCTCTTGAGGCTGAATGACAGCGCTGGATTGATGCCAGCCTCATAGCTGGGGGCATCGGTGGTGGGCTCGAGCGTGATCATGGCCGGGTCGCATACGACTGTCTCACCGGGCTTCGGCGCCGGGGTCTGTGCCGCTGCCGATGGTGTGCCGCTGGTGGTCCCGGCGGGAACCGGCTTATTGGTGCCAGGCCGATTCACGATGAGAATCACGATGATGATGACGGCAACCAGGCCCAGGGCGAGGACGAGCCGGCGGCGCCAGTACACCTTGCTGGACTGGGGGCCGACTGGGGTGCGGAACGTCGACATGCTTACAGGCTAGGTGCGCTGGTGTGGCTCGGGCCTCATGGCACGCCCACACTGGCCGGATGCTCAGCCAGCCACCTTCTCGATGAACTCGAGATAGGCGCCGAGGGTGTGCTCAGCGGTAATTGCCCGCAGCACCACTTCGTCGACGTGCCGCTCATACTCGGTCACTCGCGCGGCCAGCGCTCCCGGCACCGAGCCGTCGATGGTCGTGTCGATCGCGCTGGCTCCGATCCGCTCGAAGTTCGCGGCATAGGCCGGAAAGCTGCCATAGCGATCAGACTCGGCGCGCAGCGCAGCACGGGCATCCACCGTCATCGCCGTCCGCACGTAGAGAACACCCCGAACATCGCGAGTGTCGGAGTCGCGTCGAAGATCGCTCATCGCCTCGGCCGCGGCTGCCGCAGTCAGCCAGTTGAAGAGCACGCCGTCCGCCGTTTGGGCGGCCATCCTGCGCATTTTCGGCCCCAGGGCGCCGACGGCGATGGATGCCTCGCTGCGCTCGGTCAGCTCCTGAACGCCACGCGTGACCAGCCCCAGCGGATGCCGGTCGGCGCCGGAGCCAACGCCGATCGTCAACCGCCCCTGGGGCAGCCCGCCCAGCGCACCGATGATCTCGGTCGGCTCGCGTCGGTCGAGCGGAATCACCCCGGTGCCGAGCTGCAGCGTGCTGGTGACCGCCGCGACGACGGCCAACCCGGCAAGCGCGTCCCCATCCGGTGTGTCGTTGAGCCACACACCGCGGAAACCCCGCGACTCGATGACGGGAGCCAGCCGGGTGAGGATGGCGTGATCCAGAGCCCCGGCCAACCCGATCGACACTCGCGAAATGTTCATTTCAGCATCTTGAGCATTCGCGTGTTACCCAGCGTGTTCTGCTTCACCCGGGAAAGGTCGAGAAACTCCGCGACACCCTCATCGGGCGAGAGGGCGAGCTGCGCGAATACCTCGGGAGCAACCACATCGTCGGCGATCGGCGTGAAGCCGTGCCTGCCGAAGAAGGTGGTCTCGAAGGTAAGGCAGAACAGTCGACTGAGCCCGAGTTCGAGCGCCCGCGTCTCGATGCTCTCCAGCAGTGCGTGACCGGCGCCGGTGCCGAGTGAGTCCTGCGCGACGGCGAGCGTGCGCACCTCCCCGAGATCCTGCCACATCACGTGAAGCGCCCCGCAGCCGACAACCTCGCCGGCATCGTTCTCGGCGATCCTGAATTCCTGCACGGCCTCGTAGAGCACCACCCGGTCTTTGCCGAGCAGGATGCGCCGCTGAGCCAGCGGCTCGACGAGAACCTGAATGAGGGGAACGTCACTGGTGCGCGCGGGACGGACGGTGAATGTTGCCACCCACCCACCTTAAACGGATCAAGCCCGCCGAGAACCTCATGACGAGATTCTCGACGGGCTCGACCCGAGATGGCGCTTAGGCTTCGACCGCTTCCGGCTCCTTCTCGGGGAGCCCGGCCTGCCTGCTGGTCGTTAGCACGAACTGCCCGTCGAGGTAGTCGACGTGCACGTGGTCACCAGCGTTCAGCTCTCCGTGCAGGATCTGCTCGCTCATCCGATCCTCGATCTCGTGCTGCACAGCGCGTCGCAACGGCCGTGCACCCAGTGACGGGTCGAAACCGATCTTGATCAGTTGCTGCTTAGCGGAGAGGGTGAGATCCACCGTCAGGTCGCGATCCATCAGGCGCTCACTCAGGCGTTTGATGAAGAGGTCGACTATCTGGAGCAGTTCCTCCGGGCTGAGCTGCGGGAAGACGATGGTCTCGTCGACGCGGTTCAGGAACTCGGGCTTGAAGTGCTTCTTCAATTCCTCGACTACCTTGCCGCGCATCCGGTCGTAACCAGTGGCGGTGTCTGTCGATGAGGTGAACCCGATCGGCGTGCCTGTGATGTCTTTCGTGCCGAGGTTGGTGGTCATGATGATCACCGTGTTCTTGAAGTCGACCACACGGCCCTGACCATCCGTCAGGCGCCCCTCTTCCAGGATTTGGAGGAGCGAGTTGAAAATGTCGGGGTGAGCCTTCTCGATCTCGTCGAACAGCACCACAGAGAACGGCTTGCGACGCACCTTCTCGGTGAGCTGGCCGCCCTCCTCGAAGCCGACGAATCCGGGAGGAGCACCGAACAGTCGCGAGACCGTGTGCTTCTCTCCGTACTCGCTCATGTCGAGGGAGATGAGCGCATTCTCGTCGTCGAAGAGGAACTCCGCGAGCGCCTTGGCCAGCTCCGTCTTACCCACACCGGTGGGCCCGGCGAAGATGAACGAACCGCTGGGGCGCTTCGGGTCTTTCAGGCCGGCGCGGGTGCGGCGGATCGTTTTGGAGAGCACCGAGATGGCTTCCTCCTGGCCGATGACGCGCATGTGCAGCGCCTTCTCCATAAAGATGAGCCGGCTCGACTCCTCTTCCGTGAGCTTGAAGACCGGGATGCCGGTGGCCGCCGCGAGCACTTCCGCGATGAGGCCCTCGTCGACCTCAGCGGTGGTCGACACGTCGCCGGACTTCCACTGCTTCTCGAGGCGGAGGCGCTCGCCGAGCAGCTTCTTCTCCTCATCCCTGAGCGAGGCAGCCTTCTCGAAGTCCTGGTCTTCGATCGCGCCTTCCTTTTGCCCACGAACGGCGGCGATCTTCTCGTCGAACTCGCGAAGCTCGGGCGGGGCCGACAGGATCGAGAGCCGCAGTCGTGCGCCGGCTTCGTCGATCAGGTCGATGGCCTTGTCCGGCAGGAAGCGGTCGGCGACGTAGCGGTCGGCGAGGTTTGCGGCGGCGACGATCGCGCCATCTGTGATGGACACCTTGTGGAACGACTCGTACTTATCGCGAAGCCCCTTGAGGATGTTGATCGTGTGCGGCAGGGACGGCTCGTGTACCTGCACAGGCTGGAAGCGTCGCTCGAGAGCGGCATCCTTCTCGAAGTGCTTGCGGTACTCGTCGATGGTCGTTGCGCCGATCGTCTGCAGTTCTCCGCGGGCCAGAAGTGGCTTCAGGATGCTCGCAGCATCGATCGCGCCCTCGGCGGCTCCAGCGCCGACCAGCGTGTGGATCTCGTCGATGAAGGTGATGATGTCGCCGCGGGTGCGGATCTCTTTCGTGACCTTCTTGAGGCGCTCCTCGAAGTCACCGCGGTAGCGACTACCGGCGATCAGCGATCCGAGGTCGAGCGTGTAAAGCTGCTTGTCCTTCAGCGTCTCGGGAACGTCACCACGCACGATGGCGATGGCGAGGCCCTCAACGACGGCGGTCTTTCCGACACCGGGCTCGCCGATCAGCACAGGGTTGTTCTTGGAACGGCGGGAGAGAATCTGCATCACCCGCTCCATCTCTTTCTCGCGCCCGATCACCGGGTCGAGTTTGCCGTCGCGCGCGGCCTGCGTGAGGTTGCGGCCGAACTGGTCGAGAATCTGTGAGCCCTTATCGGGAGTCGCATCGCTGCCGCCGACCGCGACGGCCTCCTTGCCCTGATAGCCCGAGAGCAGCTGGATGACCTGCTGGCGCACCCGGTTGAGGTCGGCGCCGAGCTTGACGAGCACCTGCGCCGCGACACCCTCGCCCTCGCGGATGAGACCGAGCAGGATGTGCTCGGTGCCGATGTAGTTGTGGCCGAGCTGCAGGGCTTCGCGCAGAGACAACTCGAGCACTTTCTTGGCGCGCGGGGTAAACGGGATGTGGCCTGTCGGCTGCTGCTGGCCTTGGCCGATGATGTCCTGAACCTGCTCGCGGACAGCATCCAGCGAGATATTCAGTGACTCGAGGGCCTTCGCGGCGACGCCTTCGCCCTCGTGGATGAGCCCGAGCAGAATGTGCTCGGTGCCAATGTAATTGTGGTTGAGCATCTTGGCCTCTTCCTGGGCCAACACGACAACACGACGAGCTCGGTCGGTAAAACGTTCGAACATCTTCTTCACTCCTTAGGCACCGGACTGGACTCGGTGCCGATATAAAGAGCGTAACTTCGCCGGGCCGTGAATGGTCGACTGTTCGCCCTAGGCGTGACGGGTTGCGCCGGTGAATGCCACTCGTGTTCGCAACTCGTGCAGATCGCCGGCGCGACTCCGGTTTTCAGCTCAATTGTGGGCTTCCGTCCGCCGCAAAGGGCTGAACTGCAGGAGTTGTGAACGCGCGACGGCATCGATGCACGCTCGGCGGCGGCTGCATCGATAGTGCAACTTGTGCTGTTACAACTCCGGCAAAGCGACAGTAACTGCACCATGGATGGCGGATGCCATTCACCGCCGCCACATCTCGAGCTCGCGACGCCTTGCAAAGCCCAAACGTATCGTTTATCGTTATTATCGACAATCGATAGGACGTGACATGACAACCTCAGCGGCCACGACAGAGTGGACAAAGTGGGACAGGGTGGGCCTGTGGATCTTGCTCTTCGCCAGCGCACTGCTTACCGCCGGTACTGTGATCTCCAGCGCGATCCGGATCATCACGAGACTGGCCACCGGCCGTTATTACCTCGGTCTCAACCTCAGCGTGCCACTTCCCCCCGAAGCGAGCGCCGGAACCGCAACCCTCGTCACCGGAAACTACGACTCGGCCTGGGTCGAGGTCGGCGGGCTCAGCACCGGCACCTCAGGACTGCTGATCGCTGGCGACGTCGTCAGCATGCTCACCCAGGCGGCCGTTACTCTCGCCTTCACCTACCTGGCATGGAGGCTACTCCGCCGCCGCCCCTTTACTACCTCGCTGACCACCCTGTTCATCGTCGCAGGCGCCGTGCTCACCTGTGGCAGCTTGATCTCGCAGTTCCTGATCGGGTTCGGTAGTTGGAACGTCATAACTGAACTGACCACAGGGCGCGTTGTCGATGGTTTCTGGCCGCTGGTCATGACGCTCGATCCGGCCCCGATTGCTCTCGGATTTGGCCTGCTGATCGTCGCCAGTGCTTTCCAGTTCAGCGGACGTCTGGGCCGTGACCTGGACGGCCTCGTCTGATGACGGATGACGACGGGACTAGCGGCATCCACTGCCGACTCGATGAACTGCTCGCTGAACGCGGGATGACGCTCGCGCGGCTAAGCGAACTGGTCGGGGTGAGCGTGGTTAACCTGTCGGTACTGAAGAATGATCGGGCACGGGCCATTCGGTTCTCCACCCTCACCGCGGTGTGCGAGGCTCTGGGCTGCGAGGTCGGCGACCTGCTCGCGCGCGCGTAACTCCTGCGGATCGCTCGCTGCGTCGCAAGCACATCGGCCTAGGCGTGACGGTGGTGCGCTCGTTCGACGGTCGAATCTTAGTGTGCGATCGAGCGCCGGTCTCCGTCGCTCCCGAGGCGACGGGACCACTGACCCGTGTTGATAACTCCTGCAGATCTTCCGCCGAAGATCTGCACTTCGGCTCGGATGCAGGCGCGGATGCTGGGTAGCGGGGTCTCGGCCGCTCGAATCTGCAGGAGTTATCAACACGAATCGGCGGCGCGGGCGGTATTCCACCCGACGCCATCCGTAGTCGAGCTTCACAGCGCAGCGGTGGCCCCCGACGCGCGGAGAATGGGGCGCAAAGTGCACTGTGAGAGGCCACGGCCTCCGGCTCGGACAGGCCGAACGTCGCAGGCCGTCCGGATGCCGGCTGAGTGGCAGACCCGGCAACAGGATATGCGACACCGTGGCAGGCAGTGCGTGCAACTCCCGTTGACTTTCCGATATTCGCCTTCGGCGCGAGGTCTCTCGCTACGGCGGAGGGCAAGCGCCCGAACCAGCGCCTGGCGGCAGAATCAACTCGGCGGCAGCAAGCTCATTGGCGACGTCTGGCTCCAAAGGGATGGGAACACTGCACGGTTCCAGATGTACGACGAAACGACGATTGCCCAGTGCCTCAGAGAACAACGACAGCGAAAGAGTCCCGACTGTGCCGTCCCAGGCCAGGTTAATCACCTCAGCGCCGGCGTCATTCTGATCCGGCAGCGAGATGGCCAGGCTGGTCGCCGTTTCCGGCGGTAGTGACCCAAAAGCGTCGATCCTGGGAAGGGCCCACGACCGCAAGGCAAGTGACTGATCCGGCACGGCCCGTGCGGCGTCCCAGTCGGCTGTATCCAGTGAGATCTGGGTCGAAAGTGAAGCGATCGCTCGATAGTAGGGCGCGTCAAAACCGTCACGGGGCTCGAGATCCATACTTAGAGGGATACCCAGCGCTGCTGAAAGACCAAACCAGTAGTCGACTTCGGCCGATAACGCCGTGTGGGCGATATCGAAGACTCCGATCGCCAGTATCCCGCCGTCGGCCGCGGTCAACGTGAAACTGAGCTGCTGTTCAGCCAGCGGACTCGAGCTGAACGCCGCCAGCACCGGCTCGACGATCGACATCGTCGTGGTCGGGGTCAGCACATCGGCGGTGACCTGTACATCAACTACGAAGGTGTAGGAACCGGTGATCTCATTGGTGAATTCGGCCGTGACTCCAGGTGACACCGATTCGATCTCTTCATCCATGCTAGTGAGTTGCGTTGTGATGGACTGCTCGGTGAAGATCGACTGCCCCACCTGCGCGACTCCGCAACCGGTGAGCGATGCGACGGTTGCCAGTGCGCAGACCACGGCATATCCCAGCCCCCGTAGTCGCATACACGTGACGGTATGTCAGCATCCCGGGAAATGCAACGCCCACAAGAGGGGCGCTCAGCCACAGCGTGACCTTTCCTTCAGTACTCGCGCGCATTGAGATCCTGCACTTCCGCAGCCTTGCGGGACGGAGCGGGGGTAGCTCGGCGGGCGCACACAGCTCGGCCCGCAAGGGCAGCCGCGTCAGGACGTCGGCTTGGCCGGGATGGTCTGCTCGGCTGTGACGGCCACCTTGGCTCGCTCCTCCGCCTCGATCTGCGCACGCGCTTTGCGCTCCGTGCTGTCTGCACGAAGAATCGCGCGGAGGATGAACCAAAAGACAAGCCCCACCAGAATCGTCGGGGTCACCGAGTAAATCGCGTTAGACCAGAATTCCTGAGGCACCTATCGAGCGTAACTCGTCAAGATGTACGCCACCGCAATAACTACAAGCATCCCCACCAGTGCGATGCCAGTGAGGAGCCGCGACGTCCGGCGGTTCATCAGCTCGCCTTGACCAGGATCCCGACGACACCTGAGATCACGAGGTAGAGGCCCACCCCGCCGACCAGGACCCAGATCACGATGCGAGTGAACGAGACGCCCTTCTTTTCGTTGTCCTCTCCCGGAAGTTTCAGGTCGGCCATCACTTCACCAGGGGGAACAGGATCGTCTCGCGGATACCGAGGCCCGTGATGGCCATGAGCAGTCGATCGATTCCGAGGCCGATGCCCCCGGTGGGCGGCATCCCGTGCTCAAGCGCTCGCAGGAATTCCTCATCGAGTCGCATCGCCTCAACGTCGCCCTGAGAGGCGAGCAGGGCCTGCTCGACGAAACGTGTCCTCTGGATGACGGGGTCGACTAACTCCGAATATCCGGTCGCCAGCTCGAAGCCTCGAATGTACAGGTCCCACTTCTCGACCACCCCGGCGATGGTGCGGTGGTCGCGCACGAGGGGGCTGGTATCGACCGGGAAGTCCTTCACAAAGGTCGGGCGCGTGAGGTCGGGCTTTACAAAATGCTCCCACAGCTCTTCCACGAGCTTGCCGTGAGTGGGGTGTTCGACCTCGATGCCCACCTTCGCGGCGTGCTCGGCCAGGTAGTCGAACGGGCTTTCGGGCGTGATATCGAGCCCGGATGCCGCGGCGGCAGACTCATACATCGACACCCGATCCCAGCTGCCGCCCAGGTCGTACTCGGTGCCATCGGCCCACGTCACGACGAGCTGGCCGGCCACCGCGAGCGCCGCGTTCTGCACGAGCTGCTGGGTGAGGTCGGCCATCCTGTTGTAGTCGCCGTAAGCCTCATAGGCCTCGAGCATCGCAAACTCGGGCGAGTGGGTTGAATCAGCTCCCTCGTTGCGAAAGTTGCGGTTGATCTCAAAGATCCTGTCGATGCCGCCGACGACCGCTCGCTTGAGGAACAGTTCGGGTGCGATGCGCAGGAACAGCTCGGTATCGAAGGCGTTGCTGTGGGTGGCGAATGGGCGAGCGGAAGCACCGCCGTGCATCACCTGCAGCATGGGGGTCTCGACCTCGAGGTAATCCTGCGCGGCGAACGTCGCGCGCAGCGAGGCATTGACCGCGGCGCGAGCACGCACGGTGGATCGGGCCTGCTCGCGCAGGATGAGGTCGAGGTAACGACTGCGCACCCGCGACTCATCGCTGAGGTCGGAGTGCATGGTCGGCAGCGGCAGCACCGCCTTCGACGCGATCTGCCAGGACTTCGCCAGCACGCTGAGCTCACCACGACGGCTCGAGATCACCTCGCCGCTGACAAACACGTGGTCGCCGAGATCGATGAACTCCTTCCACTCGTCGAGGGACTCCTGGCCCACCTCCGCGAGGCTCACCATGGCCTGGATCCGGGATCCGTCACCAGATTGCAGGGTCGCGAAACAGAGCTTGCCGGTGTTGCGGGCGAACACCACGCGACCGGCGATGCCGACGATATCTGCTGTGGTGTCATCCGCGACCAGGTGTGCATACTTCTCGCGCACCGCGGGGATCGTCGTTGTGATGGGCACCCCCACCGGGTACGCCTGGCGACCGCTGGCAATGAGCCGCTCGCGCTTGGCAAGGCGCACGGCCTTCTGCTCGAAAATCTCGGCGGCGCCGGATTCGTCGGCTCCGTCGTGGGAGGTGGGGGCAGGCTCGGTGTGATCGTCGCTCATAGCGATCCCATGTTACCGGGACGGCGCCGGTGCTCCCGGGGCACAGTCCACGTGGGCGGTAGCCGATGGGCGAGCCTCAAGCCGCGCCGGCGGGATGGGTAACCCGCAGTGGATGCAGATTCCGTAGGTGCCGTCATCCACTCTCGACAGCGCCGCGGCGAGTTCGGTGATCCGATGGCGAATCTCGACGATGGTGGCATCCAGTTGCGCGCGCTCGAAGGCGATGGTGGCGCCCTCGGGATCGTGCTCATCGTCGGCGTTCGACGCAATGGATGCCTCCACCATCGCCGTGCGCTGCCACTCGAGCGTGTCCACCAACGCTCGGGCGTCACGCAGGTGCTCTGAAAGGATCGCGCGGTGGTCTGACATGGAGCGACAGCCTACCCACGTTCGCGAAAAGCGATGTCAGTTCGGGTTGATGTCAGTCGCAACTGACATCACGAAAACGAGACACCGTGCCCCAGACCCTTGGCAGCGCCGCGGCGGCCGTGGGGCGCATCCGCCCAGGTAGGGGAACGGTCAGCCCAGGTAGATGGACTCGTTGTCGATGAGGCGAGTGCTGCCTAACTGCGCCGCGACAATGACGACGGCGGCGCCGCGGTAGTCGTCATCCACTGGCATAAAGGTCTGTGGATGCACGATTTTCAGATAGTCGAGCTGCACGAGCGACTCGCCCATGAGTGCCCCCTGCCCGGCCGCCAGTGCCGCGTCGAGACCGCGGTCGGCCGATGACGATACCGCCTCGAGCGCGACGGAGAGGGTTCGCGCCGCTCTGCGCTGGTTTGCGTCGAGAAACTGGTTGCGGCTGGACAGTGCGAGGCCATCCGACTCGCGGACCGTTTCGATCGCCTCGATGCGCACCGGAAGGTTCAGGTCGCCGACCATGCGGCGCACGAGAAACAGCTGTTGGGCGTCTTTCTGGCCAAAAGTAGCGACATTCGGGGTCACGATGTCGAGCAGTTTGGTCACCACCGTCAACACCCCGTCGAAGTGGCCGGGTCGCGAAGCCCCCTCGAACAGCCGCCCGACCGTGCCCGCAGTGACCGTGGTCTGGGTAGGGCCGCCGGGGTACATTTCTTCTACACTGGGCGCGAAGACGTAGTGCACACCGGCCGCGTCGAGCACCAACAGGTCGGCATCGAGGGTACGCGGGTACTTAGCAAGATCGGCGGCATCAGGAAACTGTGTTGGATTGACAAAGATCGAGACAACCAAAACGTCGGCGAGCTCGGCGGCGCGTTGGACATGGGCGAGGTGCCCGTCGTGCAGGGCACCGAGTGTAGGCGTCAGAGCGATGCTGTGGCCAGCAGCACGCTCGGCCGCGAGCGCCTCCCGCATCCCGCGGATCGTCTCGACTACGATCGGCCTCTTCGCCACAGTCACCGTGAATCCTCCAACGTGTCGTGCACAGCCCGGTGGGCAGGTCTGGCTACCTCGATCGTATAAGCGGTGTGCTGCGCCGGATGACCGGCCGCCGCTAGCGCTGGATGCCCCGCAGCAGGTCGAAGTCGCCCCCGGCTTCCTGCAGGGCTGTCTCGACCGACGAGCGCAACAGCGGTCCCAGCACCATTCCGGGAGACTCGATGCCAAGTTCGGCCAGCATTGCGGTGGACTGTCGCACTATTGATGCTGAGAAGCTGGCCGCGGTCGATACCGCGTCCGCATAGGCCGCCCGGTTGGCTTCGGCGATGATGATCGGCTCCCCGCCCATCTCGACCACGAGCGCCTGGCCGATGGGCAACACCGGGGTCGGCGCGGTGACGGCGAAGTAACTCTCGCGCATCCTGACCAGATCTAGTGAAGTGCCGGTGAACACCATCGTGGGGTGGACGGCCAGCGGAATGACGCCAGCGGCCACCGCCGGAGCGAGCACCGCACATCCGAGCCCCGGCGCCGTGTGCAGCACGAGCTGGCCCGGCTGCCATGACCCGGTGGCTGCGAGGCCCGCCACCAGTGACTCGATCTCAGCCTCCGGAATTGCCAGGATGACCAGCTCGCTGCGCTCCAGCAGCAAGGGAATCTCAAGGATCGGCACCTCAGGCAGCATGGCCCTCGCGCGATCGCGATTCTCTTCCGATACCGAGGCAATTCCGACGATGGCGTGGCCAGCGCCAGCGAGTGCGGCTGCGATAACGGGCCCTACCCTACCAGCGCCGATGATGCCGACGCCCAGGCGCCCGGAGGGAGTTGTCATCAGCGGCGGCCTGCCTGGGAGGGTTCGGTATGCTCCGGATCGCCGTCCACGGCCGAAGGCACGCTCGAGCGCCAACGATGGCTGGTGTCGGCATCCGCTGAGCTGACCGCCGCGCGTTCGATGGCGGCGAATGCGGCGACAGCATCTGCCGCATCTATGGCGCCCAGCCTTGCGACGACCGGGCCAGCCACGGTGTGCACGGTCAGCGAGGCCAGATGCAGTCGCCTCAGTAGCGGCCCCTGGTGCATCCCGAGGCTCTGCAATCGCGCCTGCGGCACCACGACCAGCTCGCGCCAAATCGCTCCGCGTCGAAACATCACCGCCCCAGGGACGATGGCAAAGCCATTGCGCTTCCACGAGAACCAGCGAATGATGCGGGCGCGACGTGGGGAGTTAGTGAACCCGTCGTCTCCACCCTTCGACAGCATTCCACGAATCAGCAGGTCGATCGCTGCGGGATCGACCAACCCGGGCAACACCAGCTCGAGCACACGCCGGGTGTCGGTGAGGTTGCCGACCGGCAGAATCGTGGTGTTCGCCTGGCCCCCCGCGCCGCTCGCCGACGAGTTCGAGGCGCGATTGACCTTGATCTCCCACCAGCCCGCGGCCCGCCACAACAGCGGCTGGTTGACCTGAACGGCATGGATGCGACCGGGCGGCAGAGTTTCATTGCTCGTCGACAGCAGACCGAAGCCCACTCGAATGCCATCCGGCGTACCCGCGATGCTGTACCTCAGCGACCGCGTGAACCGGGAAATGTAGTAGCCACTCATGCCGATAATTCCGGGCACGAAACCGAAAAGGAAGTAGGGTTCTCGCGTCGTCGCCGTTACCACCGTGAGTGCGATAATCCCACCGAGGATGATCACCGTGAATCCGCTGAGTAGCAGAGACCCGATGACCCTGCCCAGGTGCATATTCACCACGGATTCCGGCGGCGCGACGTTGGGGTCGCGTTCCGGGGCGAAAAGTTCGGTGACGCGCTGGCCGATCACACCGCCCGCCGCCGTCGTTTCGACGGCCGAAGATTGGGAGCCGGAGGCAAGGAGAAGTATCTCGCGGCGCAACTCATCCGCGGCAGCAGAGCCAAGGTAGGCAAGCTGCACGTTTGCGTTCTGGCCTGCCACGGTGATCTCGAGTCGTGCAGCGCCGAACAGTCGCGCCAGGAAGGGGCGGGTGAGGTTGATGCCCTGGATGCGATCGAGCCGACCCCGACGATTGGTGCGAAACAGGATGCCGCTGCGCACCTCGACCAGCTCTTCGGTGATACGGAAGGTATGCATGCGCCATGACACGTAGAAACCGCCCACGAAGAGCAGCACGCCGCCGAGGATGGCCAGCAGGACGAGGCCGGCGAATTCGTGCTCGTAGATCCAGACCAGCGGGTCATACTCTTCGCCGCCCGAGTCGCCACCGCCGATGATGATGTTGATGAACAGGTCGCGCAGGTTCACGATGATCACACCCACGATGGCCACCAGGGCAATGCCACCCTTCAGCACCGGCGTTGCCGGGTGTAGCCGGTGCCACTGGCCGTCGGCGAGTCTCGCGCCGGTGCCGATCCTCTCGCCTGGTGCGCGCCGACTCACAGCCCGGCCCTGCGGCTTTCGGCCAGCTCCACCAGCCTGTCTCTCAACTCATCGGCTTCGGCGGCGACCAGCCCGGGGATCACCACACCCGTCGCGGCGGCGGCGGTCACGAACTTCAACTCGCTGAGCCCGACCGCGCGATCGAGCGGGCCTCGATTGATGTCGACGAGCTGCATACGCCCGTAGGGCACGGCCACAAACCTCTGGAACAGCAGGCCCCGGCGAAACAGCAGGTCGTCATCCCGAAGCTGGTAGCCAATGGCGCGAACCCGACGCGGCGTGAGCGCGAGGGTGATGATGAAGATCACGGCGAGGGATGCCGGTATCGCCCAGAGGTAGACGTTGCCGGAGAGGATGGCGGGAATTGATGCCGCCCCGACGGCAATGATCGCAAAGAACAGCGTGCCGACGAGATCGACCACGATGTACCTGGGCGACACCCCGCGCCACTCGGTGCCCGGGATCTCAAGCATGCGTGTCATGTAATTCCTCGGGTATTGGGGCTGCCGCCCTGCCGTTCGTCGCCAGATCGTGTGTCGCCCGGCCTGGTGTTGCCGGGCCTCGTGTCATCGGGCGGAAGAGCACACATATGCTCAGCGACCAGCCCGGCCACCAGCAGCAGTATCGCACCCGCCGCCGATGTAACCGACATTGTCACCGCGCCGGGCGCGGCAACTACGGAGCGGCTCAGCAGAAAGCCCACAATGCTAATGCCGGCGCCGCCGAGGATTGCCCCGCCAAGGCTCGATGCCTTTGCGAGCATCACCACCCTGGTGGCGTAGAACGGGTCGACCCGCGCGTGGGCGACCCCTCGCGAAACCTTACGCACCGGCAGCGCCATCAGCACGATGATGATGCCGATCAGCAGCAGAGCCACGCCGAGAGTGATCGGAGGGATGATCACGGCGCGCCCCGAGGAGGCCAGCGCGGTCTCGATGAACCACATCACGCCGCCACCGAGGACGGCCAATAGCAGCAGGGTGAGGGGCGGGGTGCGGGTCACAGCAGCGTCTCCGATGGGTAGGGCACGGCCCGATCCTCGGTGTGCTCGAGCAGGTCGGTGATGCGACCGCGGCCGACGATGATGGCGTTGGGTTCAATCTGCGCCCAGGGCGCCAACACGAACGCGCGGTCGGCGGCACGGGGGTGCGGAATGGTCAGCTCGGGCAAATCCAGCTCGAGAGTTCCGAACGAGATGATGTCGATGTCGAGGGTGCGGTCTCCCCACCGGATGTCGCGCACCCGTCCATGCCCCGCCTCGATGGCATTGACGGCCGCGAGTAGCGCCCGCGGTTCGAAGGTGGTGCGAATGGTGACGACCGCGTTGAGGTAGGGCGGGGCATCCGGATCAACGCCGTCGGGCTTCAGAGCGGTGGTCTCGACGATTCCGGATGCCGCCACCAGCACGATCCCGTCCAAGGCCGAGATGTCGCGTACCGCCTGCCGCAGCGTCAGCTCGCGGTCGCCCAAGTTGCTGCCCAGCGCCAGGACTGCGGGGTGCTCGATCATCGCTTCCCAAACCCGATCGTGGTGCGCGGCGACGCGTCAGCGAACCGGGTGATCGTCACGGCGACGTCGTCGAATGGCACGGTGATTGGCGCACTCGGCTTGTGGATGGTGACCACCACAACCTTCACCGATGCGTGCGCCAGGGCCACGCTGGCAACGCGCTCGGCCACGGTCTCGATCAGGTCGACCGGGTCGCTTTCGACGGCGGCAACCACGTCCTCGGCGAGCGCCCCGTAGTGCACGGTCTGCTCCAGATCGTCAGTGTCCGCGGCGGCTCGCAGGTCAAGGTGCACCATGACGTCGATGACGAAAACCTGCCCGTTGCGGCGCTCTTCTTCCAGAACACCGTGGAACCCGCTCGCCCGCAGGCCGGTGAGCGTGATGGTGTCGAGCGGTGAATCGAATGCTGCGGTCATGCGTCACGTCCGTTCTGCCAGGCGGACCACACACCGAGTGCGGCCCTGGTTGATGCCACGTCGTGCACTCGCACGGCCCACACTCCCGCGTCTGCGGCGAGTGCGGTCACCACGGCCGTCGGCAGGTCTCGGTCGGCTGCTGTTGCGTCATCCGAGAGCAGATCGCCGAGAAATCTCTTGCGCGAGGCGCCCACCAACACCCGACAGCCGAGTGTCTCGAGCGCGCTGAGCCCCGCCAGCAGGCGCCAGTTGTGTTCGGGAGTTTTGGCGAAGCCGAGCCCGGGGTCGATGATCACCTTCGCCAGGTCGACGCCGGCGGAATCGAGGGCCGCCATCCGTTGGGCGAGTTCGGCGCGAACATCCGTCACGACATCGTCGTACTCGTCGATCGCCCCCGATCCTTTCGCGTAGGAACGCCAGTGCATGGCGATGTAGCCAAGACCGGTCTCGGCGACCCTCTCGTACATGAGCGGGTCGGCCAGGCCTCCCGAGACATCGTTGATGATGGATGCCCCGGCCGCTGCCGACGCGAGAGCAGTGTCGGCGTTCATGGTGTCAACGCTCACCGGCACCCCGGCGGCGACCAGGCCCCTGATCACCGGCAGCACCCGCGCCTGCTCCTCATCGATGTCGACAGGTGTCGCACCCGGTCGGGTGGATTCCCCTCCCACATCGACCACGTCAGCGCCCTGCTCCCACAGCTCGATCCCGCGACCGATGGCTTCGGCAAGGTCGGAGAACTGCCCGCCGTCGCTGAACGAATCCGGGGTGACGTTGAGAATTCCGAATACCCTCGGCCGCGTCACGAGTGGCCGCCGATGAGCGAAAGCACGCCGGCGCGCTGCACCGGGTCTGACAGGGTTCCCCTGGACGCCATCGTGACGGTGGAGCTGCCGATTTGCCGCGGACCGCGGGCGGTAACGCAACCGTGCACGGCATCAACCACGACGAGTACACCGAGCGGCGACAGTCCGGTGTCGATGGCGTCCGCGATCTGTTCGGTGAGTTGCTCCTGCAATTGGGGCCGTGCTGCTACGGTCTCGACGACCTTCGGCAGCCGCCCGAGCCCGACAATGCGATCACCGGGCACATAGGCGACGTGGGCGACCCCGACGAACGGAAGCAGGTGGTGTTCGCAGATGGAGCGGAACTCGATGTCGCGCAGCAGCACCAACTCGCCCAGCCGATCGCTCGGCACACTGTCGGCGAGGAGCCGGGCCGGGTCTGCGCCGACACCGGCGAAAAACTCGGCATAGGCCTCGGCGACTCGTTTCGGGGTCGCCACGAGGCCCGGCCGTGTCGCGTCCTCGCCGATGGCGGCGAGAATCTCGGCAACGGCAGCTTCGATGCGTCCGGAGTCGACAGCCATGGGCGTGCTAGGCGGTAGCGATGCCGGGGGTCTTGCGCGGGCGCGGCGGGCGCGAGGGGGCGGCAGAGGTGTCTGACTCGACACCGCCTTCGACAAGCCCCGAGTCGACCGGAGCCTTGGCCGGCACTTTCACGGGCGGACGGTCCGATAGTGGACGGGCCACGCTTGACAGCCATAGTGGGCGCTCGGGCAGCTTCTCGATACCCACGAAAATCTCGGCCAACTGGATGTGATCGAGCGTTTCTTTCTCGAGCAGCTCGGTAGCGAGCCTGTCGAGAGTGTCCCGGTTCGTGTTCAGCACCTGCCACGCCTCGTCATGCGCCTCGTCGATGAGCTTGCGCACCTCCTCATCGATCGTCTCGGCGATCGTGTCTGAGTAGTCGCGGCTGGCTCCCATGTCACGACCGAGGAACGGCTCGCCCGCGGTGAGGCCGAGTTTCACAGAGCCGACCTTGGCGCTCATCCCGTATTCGGTCACCATCCTGCGAGCGATCGCGGTGGCCTTCTCGATGTCGTTGGATGCGCCGGTTGTCGGGTCGTGGAACACGATTTCTTCGGCGACGCGGCCACCCATCGCGTAGGTGAGCTGGTCGAGCAGTTCGTTGCGCGTGATCGAGTACTTGTCTTCGAGCGGCAGCACCATGGTGTAGCCGAGTGCCCTGCCCCGCGGCAGGATAGTGACCTTCGTGACCGGGTCGGTGTTGCGCATACTCGCCGCAGCGAGGGCGTGACCACCCTCGTGATACGCGGTGATGAGCTTCTCTTTGTCGTTCATCAGGCGCGTGCGGCGCTGCGGGCCGGCCATGACGCGGTCGACGGCCTCATCCAGTGCCCGGTTATCAATGAGTTGCGCATTGCTGCGCGCGGTGAGCAAAGCGGCCTCGTTCAGCACGTTTGCCAGGTCGGCGCCGGTGAAGCCCGGAGTCTTGCGAGCGAGCACCTCGAGGTCGACTCCCTCGGCCATGGGCTTGCCCTTGGCGTGCACCTGCAGAATCTGTTTACGACCCTGGAGGTCGGGAGCGTCAACGCCGATCTGACGGTCGAAGCGGCCCGGGCGCAGCAGCGCGGGGTCGAGCACGTCTGGCCGGTTTGTTGCCGCGATCAGGATGACGTTTGTCTTGACGTCGAAGCCGTCCATCTCGACCAGTAGCTGGTTGAGCGTCTGTTCGCGCTCGTCGTTGCCACCGCCGATACCGGCCCCGCGATGACGACCGACGGCGTCGATCTCATCGATGAAGATGATGGCCGGCGAGTTCTGCTTGGCCTGGTCAAACAGGTCGCGAACGCGACTCGCGCCCACTCCCACGAACATCTCGACGAAGTCAGAGCCTGAGATCGTGTAAAACGGAACGCCGGCCTCGCCCGCGGTCGCGCGGGCGAGCAGTGTCTTGCCCGTCCCTGGAGGGCCGTACAGCAGCACCCCCTTCGGGATGCGAGCGCCCACGGCGAGGAACTTGGCCGGGTCTTTCAGGAAGTCCTTGATCTCTTCAAGCTCTTCGATGGCCTCATCCGCACCGGCGACGTCGGCGAACGTGACCTTCGGGGCCTCCTTGCCCACCAGCTTCGCCTTCGACTTGCCGAACTGCATGACCTTATTGCCACCGCCCTGCATGCGGCTCAGCAGGAAGTAGAAGATCACCCCGATGATGAGGAACGGCAACAGGATGCCGAGCAGGCTGGTAAAGAAGTTGGTCTGGGGCACCTCGTCATCGAACTTGACGTTGGCGGAATTGATTGCCGTGACTACCTCTGCACCACGAGGGGCGACGTAGTAGAACTGAACCTGCTTGCCGTTGTCGCCATCGGCCTGGGACAGGGTGAGGTCGACGCGCTGCTCGCCGTCGACGATCTTGGCCGACTTGACATTGCTGCCCGTCAGCAGGTCAAGCCCCTCCTGGGTGGAGATGACCTTGAAGCCACCGCCCATGAGCAGGGTCGACCCAATCCATACGGCGACGATGGCGAGCACGATGTAGACGATCGGGCCTTTGAAGATGCGCTTAAAGTCCATGATGTTCGGGCCGAAGAGCCCAGACCTTTCCTGCTGGAGAAACGTATCGCAAGGCTACCGTCACCGCGCTGCAAGCCGACTGGATGTTCGCCTTGGGCGTTACTCGGCACCTCAGTGCGTGGCCTAAGACCCGAGTTTGTGCCCTAGGAGTAGACGTGCGGCGCGAGCACCGCGATCCCGCGGAGATTGCGATACTTCTCCGCAAAGTCGAGGCCGTAGCCGACGACGAAAGCGTCCGGGATGTCGAACCCGAGGTATTTTACGTCGACCTCGACTTTCGCGGCATCCGGTTTACGAAGCAATGCCAGGATTTCCAGGGATGCCGGGCCGCGGCTCGCGAGGTTGGCCCGCAGCCAGGTAAGCGTCAGCCCGGAGTCGATGATGTCTTCAACGATGATGACGTGACGGCCACTCAGGTCGGTGTCGAGGTCTTTCAGGATGCGCACAACACCGCTCGACTGGGTGCTCATGCCGTACGACGAGACCGCCATGAAATCGATGTCGACGTGCATTTTCAGCTCGCGAGCGATGTCGGCCATCACCATAACCGCCCCCTTCAGCACCGCAACCAGCAGCACCCGCTCCCCTGCATAATCACGCTCGACGCGACGTGAGAGCTCGGCGATCTTGTCGTTGATCTGCTGCTCGGTCAGCAGCACCTCGGTGAGGTCGTCGGCAACATCCGCGAGTTCCATGTGGTCCTATTCTTTGTGCTCATTCATTCGTGCTGAACAACAGAAGGCCAGCGTGCCTTTCCACTTTAACGCCCGGCAGGTCGATCGGCCCCTGCCCATGCCAGTCGGTCACCAGCCGTGCCACCTCGAGGGTCTGGCTGCGGCTCAGCGAGACGTGGAACTCGCTCTCGACCGCCAGCCTGATCAGCCGCTGCCTGAGCGCCGCCGGGTTCGCGGCGAGCGCCCTCACCGGCAGCGAGATGCCCGCCTCCGAATGTTCGGCAAGATCTTCGGCGATCTCCTCGGCGAAGTGGTCGAGCGCCTCGGTGTCTTCGCGAAGCTGCTCAGCCGTGCGCGCCAGGGCCTCACTGATGCCCGGCCCCAGCTCGGCCTCGAGCGTCGGAAGCACCACCTTTCGCACTCGAACTCTCGAGAACGCGGGGTCGTCATTCTGTGGATCCAGCCAGGGCGTGAGACCAGAGTCCTTGCAGAACTGCACGGTCTGCGAGCGCCGGATGCCCAGCAGCGGCCTGCGGTAGATGCCGGTCTCGGCGGCCATCCCCTGCAGGCTCGCGGCGCCACTGCCGCGCGCCAGGCCCAGCAGCACGGTCTCGGCCTGGTCGTCGAGCGTGTGGCCCAGCAGCACCGCGGTCGCGCCCAGTTCGCGCGCCGCCTCTGCGAGCGCGCGGTAGCGAGCGGTGCGGGCCGCGGCCTCGGGCCCGCCGTCCACCCCCACGGTGACGGTCTTTGCCACCACCGGGGCGAGCCCGAGGGCGGTGGCATGGTCGCGGGCGTTTGCCGCGGCATCCACTGAACCGGGTTGAAGCCCGTGGTCGATGATGATCGCGCCCGCCCTGGCACCGGCCCTGGGCGCCTCGAACGCGGTGGCCGCCGCCAGCGCGAGGGAGTCGGGGCCACCGGACAGCGCGACGAGCACCACCTCACCCTCGGCGATGCTCACGCGCACGGCACGGCGAACGTCGGCAATCGCTGGGGTCAGTCTCGGTCGCTCGTTCTGCATCCGATAACGTTATCGGCAGCATTCACCAGACTTTTTGAGGAGCACCAACCATGACCGCTTACGACGTCGTTGTCGAGATCCCCCGGGGGAGCCGCAACAAATACGAGGTCGACCATGAGACTGGCCGCGTATTCCTTGACCGTTATCTTTTTACGAGCTTCGCCTACCCCACCGATTACGGCTACTTCGAAAACACCCTCGGCCTCGACGGCGACCCGGTCGACGCGCTGATTCTGCTCGACGCTCCGACCTTCCCCGGTGTCGGTATCTCCGTTCGACCGGTCGGCGTCTTTAATATGACGGATGACGGCGGCAGCGACGCGAAGGTCATTTGCGTGCAGGCGAAAGACCCGCGCTGGGCCCACATTCAGGACCTCGGAGACATTTCGGAGTTCACCCGCAAAGAGATTGAGCACTTCTTCGAGCACTACAAAGATCTCGAGCCCGGCAAGTGGGTCAAGCTCGACGGCTGGGGCGATGCGGCCGAGGCCGAGGCAATCGTGCAGGCCGGAATCGCGAAGCTGGCCGCCGAGGGCAAGCACTAGACCTCGGTCGCCTTTGCCCTGTGGGGCCGCGCGGCCGCTGGTGACCACGTGGGCCGCCGCTGGGCCTGCCGCCGCCTCCGCCGCGCTGTGGCCGCGCTGGCCGACACCTTCGCCGAGACCGCTCAAACTGCTGCTACGAGTACGTTCGTAGCGACACTTTGAGCGGTCTCGCTGACAGTCACGTCCCTGTGACGACCGCTCAGCCAGTGGGGCGCCCCACGTACGACACGAGGTCGTAGTAACGCACACTCGACACCTTGACAGGAATGCCCTCGTACTGTGCCTCGATCATGCGTCCATCTCCGAGATAGAGGGCTGTGTGGTAAATGTATGAGCCGTCTTCGGAGTAAAAAAGCAGGTCGCCGCGCTGCAGTTGGCTGATCGGGATGAGCCTGTCCTGACCGCTGAGGTAGCGGTACTGGCTGGTGGATCCGTGCGCCCCGATATACACGCCAGCCGCGGAATACGACGCTTTCGTGAGGCCCGAGCAATCCCATTCGTCCGGGCCGTACCCGGAGAACTTATAGCGGTCGCCGAGCTGGGCGGTCGCGAACGCGATGGCGGCCTCGACGGCAGAGGGGGAAGGCGCGGGAGGCGGCGTCACGACTGGCGCGGTCACCACGGGCGGCGTGACTGGCGGCGTCACGACGGGTGGGGCCACTGGTGGCGCGATCGGTGGCCCGACGACCGGCGGCACGACGGGACCCGGGCCGGGGTTCGACGGACTGGTCGGCCGCGGCACGACCGGCAAGCCCGGGGCCGGCCGCACGTCAGTCTTGCCCTCGATGTAGAGCCGCTCGACGTCGGCGGTGCTCCCCTTGAGCGCGGCGAGCTGCTCGTACAACTGGTCGGCAGCGGCCCGTTGCTCAGCGAGGCGGGTCGACACTGCGATCGCCGCGCTGTTCGCATCGGCCAACGCGGCCTGGGCATCCCGAGCTAGCGACGTTCGAGCGGTCTCGGCCACTCGCGCCTGGTCGGTCAGCGATGCGGAGACGTTTCGGTCACGCGTCGCCTCGGTGAGAATTTGCGTCGACTGCTCGGTCAGCTTTGTCATCGTGGCGAGGCTGCCGAGTAGGTCATCGGCGTCCGGGCTGAGCAGGAGGCTCAGGCTGAGGCGTCCGCCGCCGGTACGGGCGAGCTGTGAGATGAGCTGCGCGGCACGCTGGCGCGAGCGATCGGCCCGCGCCGCGGCATCCTGCGCCTGGGATTCAAGCGTGCCAGCCCGGGTGGATGCCTCATCCAGCGCCTCACGCGCGATGATGTACGACTCGCCCCTGATCTGTGCTGTCCGACCGAGCTCGGCCGCCTCGGCCTCGAGCGTCACGAGGAAGACCTCGATTCCCGCCGCCGTTGACGCTGCCGCGGCCTGGTTCTGGCGCGCGGACTGCACGTCATCCCAGGTTGGATACTCCACCGCTGCGACCGAACTCGACAGCGAGACGGCCAGCAGCAAGCTCGACGAGACCACGATTATGAGCGCCCCCCAGGGGCGGCGACGCGCAGGCATTACCGCTCGAAGACCTGACCACGTCGGTTAGCCAAGCGTGATTCCCTGGTCAGCCATAAAGGGCACGGGATCCACTGGGTCGCCGTTGACCATTACTTCGAAGTGTAGGTGGC
>NZ_JANLVV010000345.1:0-7932 GCF_031364185.1 Salinibacterium sp.
CTATGGTTTGGGGCCGCGCAGGTCGAGGGTGGCCCGTCTTCGGCCGCGTCGTATGACTCCACCGTAGGCGGTATGGGGATGCGTGAGGCTGCCATGACCACGGCGGTGCTGAAGGCTTTGGCGGAGAACCCGGTCTTCGCGGTCGAATCGCTGACGGATGCGGCCGCCGCCGACCTGGGTGGTGCTATTGGATTGCACCTGGACGCATTCGGCGCGCGCGGCACGGGCGTCGACGGTCTGATTGCGGAACCTGACGATGCTTCCTTTCCCTTCGAACAGCTGGGTGGAAGCGAGCTCAGGTTCGGGCCGAACGTCTCGTTGGCGGTTCTGGCTGAGGTAGTGGGGCAGGTCGCTGGAAGGGTGGATGGCGCGATCACTCTTCGGGCGGCGGCCGACTCGGTGTCGACCAACTATTTTGCGGCGATCGGCGTCAATGGTTCGTCGCAGCTGATCGATGAGGCGATCGGCCGCGCGAGTGTGCTGTCGGGGTTGATGGATGGGGGTGGTGTGGGTGCGCGGTTAGGTGCGGCGGAACGCAACGATATTGATGTACGGGCGCGCATCGAGGCGCTGAGTGATGGCCTCGAGACGTTACTGGGGCTGTTGCCGGTACCGGGTGGTGCCATGGTGGAGCAGGGTGCCGGGGTTGCGGCGGGCTGGGCGGCGAGCACGTGGGCGGAGAGTTACCTGTCCGGTCAGTTCCAGTTCGATGCCGAACTCGCCCGATCCGGTGATGATGCCATGGTGATGGAGGATCGCGCCCGCTTCGATAATGCGGTCCTGCTGTACGGGGCGTTGGGGCCTGACCATGTCGGGGGCTATCCACCCTTTGATGCATCCGGTCACCCGGGAGTGTGGGCGGTGGGGTTCTTGAATTCTGCCGTGGTGCAGCAGCACTATGACCCGAATGACTGGTATCAGGGTCTGTATGAGCCGGCGTATAGCGCGGGTAAGGGTGAGGCAGATGATGGGGGACTGGGATGAAGCGGTCGGTAGTGCTGGGTGTGGCTGTGGTGGCGGCGGTGGTGTTGGCTGGGTGCACCCCGTCGCGGGTTCCTGTGGTGGAGGGGCCGACGATGATTGCGACGCCGACGATCGTGGGCGCTACGGTGTCCGATTCGCCCCTGGAGGTTGATGAGTGGGTGATCGCTGCGCGTGCGGCCGACCTGGGTTATGTGCTGGCGTCCAACAACGCGGATTTCAGCATCAGTCAGTTCACCTCCACCCATAGCGAGAACGCCACCGCAGGTCGGTTTTACGACTGGCGGGGTTCACATGCGGATACGGGGGAGGCGGCGTTCGTTTACCCGGGCCCGTCGGTGATGCAGGTGGTGTCTGTGGTGTCGGATGGTCCCGATTCGGCGACGGTCACGTTTTGTGATGGTTCAGACTATTGGATTGAGGGTGCGCCAGCTCTGACCGACGGCCGCCCGAGGGCCTTCTACATGGCGCGGGATGGCTCGACGATCCTGTTTTCCAGTAGCTCGATATCGTTCACGGTATGTGATGCGTCGGGGGCGCCGGTGGGGCGGTTTGATCCGGTGCCGACGGAGTTGGGTGTGTTGACGAAGGCAGATGTGCGAGCCCCGCTGAGCCTGGATTGACGTTGTTAGTCTGCTCGGTTCTGTGGTGGTGCAGGAGAGCTTTAATCCGAATGACTGGTATCAGCATTCTTATGAGTCGGCGCACAGCGCTGGTAAGGGTGAAGCAGATGAGGGAGTGGGATGAGGTATCCCGCCATTTTGGTTTCCGTTTCGGTTTCGGCTGGGGCAGATTTGCTGGCGGGGTGCACGCAGTGGCGGGCTCCGGCTCCGAAGGGGCCGACGGTGATTGCTACGCCGATGATTGTGGGCGATACGGTTTCCGGCTCGCCGTTGGAGGCGGACGAGTGGGTGATCGCTGCGCGTGCGGCGGATCTGGAAGTGGTGCTGGCCTCGAATAATGCGGACTTCACCATCAGCCAGTTCACCTCCACGCGCACCGAAGTCCTCGCCCGAGAGGAATTTCGTAGCTGGAAAAGCTTTCGTGTGGACACTGGGGAGCCGTCCTCGATCTACCCGGGCCCTCCGGCAATGCTTCCGGTGTCGGTGGTCTTGACCGGTCCGAATTTGTTGACGAAGGCGGATGTGCGGCGCCCGTTGAGTATGGGTTGACGCAGTTGATTCCGTGTGTGACGAAGAGCATATCGGCCGTTATCTTGATAGCCGCGACGCGAATGGTGGGCGGGCGTGATGAGACGGACTGTGTTGATCGCCGTGCTGGTGGTGGGCACGCTTACTCTCGCCGGGTGCACACCCTCCCCTGAGGTGCCGGTGGTTCCGAGTATCCGTTGGCAGAGTGAGGGCACATCGGCTCTTGAAACAGAACCCAACGTTGTCGCGGTTCGTGCTACCGACCTTGGGCTTCAGTTGGCTCGCATTTCGCGCAACTTCTCACAGCCGTCATACGTCAACACTCAAACTGACAGGCTCGCGAGGGGGTTTATAACGACTGGTACGGCTCGTATGTAACAAACAAGAGGGATCCTCTTGTTCAGCCGGGCCCGTCGATCTGGTTGCCAGTATCGGTCACGCCGTCGGCTGATGGGAACTCTGCTGTGGTGGTGGTGTGTGATGCCTCGGACGAGTGGTACCTCACGGCGGAGCATGAGCCCACCTATGACCTCAGCAAGGGGTGGCTGCTAGCAATGACGGTGGAATCCTCAGGCGACGGCCGCCTTATTTTGTCTGATGAGTAAAGTTCCTCGGATGAGTGTGATGCGACGGGTGCGCCGGTGGGTGTTTTCGATCCGGCTCCGATGCTTCCTGTGACCATAACGGAGGGTGACGTCGTCAAGTTTGATGTTCCGAACCCTAACCGCACGGGAACTCCAGCGAAGAACTGATTCGGGCATAACTGTCTTCATCACGACCGGAGCCCGATCGTGTCCCATCGGCTAGCATGTCCGGGTCGGTGAATGTGACGGGGGCCAGTGTGAGCGACACGGATGACGAGGGTTTCATTGGCCTGCCACCGGGCATGACGGCGCCGGTCGATTCCACTTCGGGCACTATCAAGCGCGATCGTCCCGAACGCCCGCGCGCCGGACGTGACGAGATCGTCTTCTTCCCGGTGGTTCCCGGGACGCCCTCGATTGCACCTGCTCCGGCGGCCGAAGACACGGTCGTCGAGATTCCCGCGCCCGCCGTTGATGA
The DNA here is from genome assembly GCF_031364185.1 of Salinibacterium sp. Classification (NCBI taxonomy): domain Bacteria; kingdom Bacillati; phylum Actinomycetota; class Actinomycetes; order Micrococcales; family Microbacteriaceae; genus Salinibacterium; species Salinibacterium sp. Next base: position 3,195 of record NZ_JANLVV010000345.1, read on the forward strand.
CGCGACCAGCATCCGCGTCTCGCGCCACTCCGCTCCAGGCTGGCGACTCGTGATCGACGGGCGAGAGAGCGTTGCCGTTGGGGGGCCGCTCTACCTTGGCCGCAGCCCGATCGCCACTGCCGGTCATCCACAGGCCAGCGTTTTTGCCGTGGATGACGCGGCGAAATCGGTCTCGAAAACACACGCGCTGCTCGAGCTGGACGGCGGGGTGCTCTGGGTCAGCGATCTCGATTCGACCAACGGCGTCTGGGTCGTCCCGGCAGGTGAGGATGCACGTGAAGTGCTGCCGGGCACGCGCGCTGTGGTGCCCGCGGGCGCTGATCTTCAGCTCGGCGACCTGGTAATCCAGGTTGAGTGCGGGTAACGCTCCAGTTCCGAAATTCACTCAAGTGCGACTAATTTTGAACCAAATTGTTCGAAACACTGGACATCGTGGGGGGCACCTCGCTTATGGTGGAAGCGCTTGCGAACAACCTGGGCGGGTAGGTTGATCGACCGTAACTGCGGAAGATCATGAGAAGTTTTGTGTGATCCGATGCTGCCGATCACCACCCGCGAAGGGATCTGCCCGTGGATTCGCCCGAAGATTCAGCGATCATGAACTCTGCGTTCACAGACTCTGCGTTCACAGACTCATCAGCTATTGACTCGGCATCAGTCACTGCGCCGCCCACACGACCCGGGCGGAGCGAGCGCGCCGCGGCCGGCTCTGGCGGCCCGATGGCGCGCCGCAGTGCCCTGCGGGCGGGCATCGCCCTCCTCGCCGCGGGCGCGACAGCCGCGGTCGTGGCCGGTGCGGCGACGTCAGCGAACCAGGCGCCGTCCTCGACTCCCGGCGGTTCTCGACCGGCCCCTGGGACTCGCAGCGGGTCCGCCCCGAAGAAGGCTTCGCTCGCCGATGCTGAGCGCCGACGCACTGTGTCGCAGAGCCCTGCCGCCGCCAACCCCGCCGTGGATCGCGACGCCAGCTTCGTGGCATCTACTCGGCAGCAGCCCGGCGCGATGGGCCGGCAGGCCACAGGGCCCGCCGCGGCAGCGGCGGTGACGGTCGCCACCGGCACCGCAGATTCGCTTGAAACTCACACCCATCTGCTGTCGCGGGCGACCTTCGGGCCTCGGGTTTCTGACTATGCGGCACTTGCAGCCCAGGGCATCGACGCCTGGCTCTCCGCCCAGCTTGACCCTGCCGCGCTGGCAGATCCGGACGGAGACAGGGCGTGGTCGGCGTTCCCGCTCGCGCGGCTAAACATCACCGAGGTGCGCGGTGCGGTCAAGGAATTCGAATGGGATGCCGCCGAGCAGACCGGGCAGGCCACCCTCGCGGCGCAGGTCTTCAGCGAGCGACAGCTGTTCGAAGTGGTGGCCGACGTGTTCACCAACCTGCTGAACGTCACTACCCCCTCCGACTCGGTGTGGGCGTCGGGACCGGATTACGCGCGCACCGTTATCAGGGCTCACGCATTCGGGCGGTACGCCGACATGCTGCACGCGGCCATGAGACATCCGGCCATGCTGACATATCTCAACAACAACGAGTCTACGAAGACCGATGTCAACGAGAATCTCGGTCGAGAACTTCTCGAGCTGCACACCCTGGGGGTGGCGTCTGGCTACACCGAGACCGATGTGCGCAACAGCGCGAATATCCTCTCTGGCCGGGGCATCGACTGGGAGACCAGCCTGTTCTACTACGACGAGTCGAACCATTTCACCGGCCCGGTCAGCACCGCCTGGTTCAGTCACCCCAACGCCACCGGTGGCGGGGGTCTTGCCGTCGGTGATGCTTTCGTCGATAGCCTGGCCAAGCATCCCGCTACCGCTGTCACCGTCGCCCGGAAACTTGCGGTGAGGTTCGTTTCAGACAGCCCACCGCAATCGATCATCGACCGGCTCGCTGCCACCTATCTGGAAAATGATACCCAGATCGTGCCGGTGCTGAGGGTTTTGTTTTCGAGTACCGAGTTCTGGGCGGCACCGAAGGCAAAGTGGCGCCGCCCGCTGGAGGATGCCGTCGGCTCCGCTCGTGCGATCGGTGTGATTGCCAGCAACGATCTTGCTGCGGGAGTTAAAGACCTGTACTGGGCCGTCCAGTCGATGGGCCAGGCTCCGCTGTCGTGGATTCCGCCGAACGGATATCCCGACGTCACGGCGGCGTGGAAGTCAGCCAGCCAGATGGTCTCGCGGTGGAATCTTCATCGGGGGCTCGCCGATGGATGGTGGAAGGGCCTCACTCCACCTCAAAAGCTCAGCAAGGAACTGGTGCCGGTGGCTGGTCAGACCTACGCCCAGTGGGTCGACATTATTGCCGTCAGGGTGATCGGCCGGCCACTCACGCCCGAACACAACGCGGTGCTGACCTCGTACCTCGGCGTCGATGGCGGCGCCGAAGCCGATAGTGGGGACAGCTGGCAGGCGCCGCAACTGGCCGCACTCATTCTCGATTCTCCCCATTTCCAACTGCGCTAGTGGCTGAGAGCCAGCGAAGGAGCCTGAACCCGATGAATGACCCGACATTCCTCCACCCGGACTGCCCTGACTGGCGTCGACTTGGCCCCACCGAGGTTGACGCCGCGATTCGCGCCCACAGCGATATTGCGGCGGCTGAGCAACAGGCGAGGCGCGATCTCTGGGCAGGGGGTTTCACCCGCAGGCGCATGCTGCAGGGCGGCCTGATGGCCGGAGTGGCCGCGTTCGCTTCCCAACTCGTGACAACGCAGGTCTCCTATGCCGCCCCGGGATCGGTCGATACGGGCGCGCTGGTCGTCGTATTTCTCCGTGGCGGCATGGACGGTCTTTCGGTGTTGGTTCCCGCCTCAGACCCCGAACTCCTCGTCGCACGACCCGGCATCGCCGTGCGCGAGAACTCGGGACTGATTGCCTTCGAGCGTGGATTCGGCCTGCACCCGGCGCTCGCCGCCCTGAAGCCCATGCTCGCCCAGGGCCGCATCGCCGCCGTGCCCGCGATCGCCACACCGGACCTCTCACGCAGCCATTTCCAGGCGCAGGATTGCCTCGAGCGCGGGGGCGCGGGGTCATCCGCATCGCAGACGGGGTGGCTCGACCGGGCGCTCGAACTGAGCGGCCCCGGCACCACCTGGCGTGGCGTTGGCGCCGGCTACCGGCTCAACCGGTCGCTCTCGGGGGGCACGAACTCCGTTGTCGTTCCCGATCTTGGCGAGTTCGACATCAGTGTCGATGATTCGATGCTGGATGCCACGAGAACGGCGCTCGCGGGCCTCTATACGGGCCTCGATCATCCGGTGGCAGAGCAGACCACCCTGGCGCTGGCCGCATCGAGTGAGGCGCGGACCCTGTCCGCCGCCGAAACTGCATCGACCACCCGCGGATATCCCGACAACCGGTTCGCGCACGACCTGGGCACCCTCTCGACCCTCATTCGTGCCAACGTGGGTCTGCGCGTGGGCACCGTCGACCTTGGCGGATGGGACATGCACACCCAGCTCGGAACCCCGGACGCCGGCGACATGAAAGACATGCTGACCAGCCTCGGAGGCTCACTCGCGGCGTTCTTCGCTGACCTCGGCGCGAAGGCAGACACGACGACGGTCATCGTCATGAGCGAGTTCGGTCGACGCGTCGAACAGAACGACAGCGCCGGAACCGACCACGGTCACGGTGGCCTCGCCCTTGTTCTCGGCGGCGGTGTTCGCGGCGGAGTTCACGGTAACTGGAACGGCCTCGCCGGTGAGTTCCTCGACCAGGGCGACGTTCCCGGCAGCAACGACTACCGCAACCTCCTCGGCGAGGTGGTGATGAAACGGCTCAACCTGTCTGACGCTGACGCCTCGGTCATCTTTCCTGACTGGAAGGTGGCACCGCTGGGGGTGATGGCATAGCCACGGTGTCACGTCGACGCTGCCAGCCTGGGTGATATCCTCGCACTGTGCGTTTCACTCGACTCCTTCTTCGTCGCCGCGACGGGGCCTAGCCACCTGCCTCCCTCGTCGCGGAGTAGCGCTGTCGACCAGTGCTCACGATGGCTGGACACTCTCTCGACGAAGGACAGCATCATGACCGACACCACCACGACACACGGGGCTGCAACCGACAGCGGGCCTCGAACCCTGGCCGAGAAGGTCTGGGAAGATCACCTCGTCGTCAAGGGTGAAGACGGCACCCCCGACCTCATCTACATCGACCTGCACCTGGTGCACGAGGTGACCAGCCCGCAGGCGTTCGATGGGCTGCGCCAGGCCGGTCGCCCTGTGCGCAGGCTCGATCTGACCATCGCGACCGAGGATCACAACACCCCCACCCTCGCGATCGACAAGCCGATTGCCGATCTGACGAGTCGCACGCAGATCCAGACCCTGCGCAATAACGCGGCCGAATTCGGAGTGCGATTACACTCCCTCGGTGACATAGAGCAGGGCATCGTGCACGTCGTCGGCCCGCAACTCGGCCTGACGATGCCCGGCATCACCGTGGTCTGTGGCGATAGTCACACCTCCACCCATGGAGCGTTCGGGGCGATGGCATTCGGCATCGGCACCTCCGAGGTCGAGCATGTCCTCGCCACCCAGACTCTGCCCCTGACGGCGTTCAAGACCATGGCCATCACCGTCGAGGGCACCCTCCGCCCCGGCGTCACGGCCAAAGACATCATCCTGGCGATCATTGCGCAGATCGGCACGGGCGGCGGGCAGGGTTATGTGCTCGAATTCCGCGGCAGCGCCATCCGGTCTCTCTCGATGGAGGGCCGCATGACGATCTGCAA
>NZ_JANLVV010000232.1:0-5781 GCF_031364185.1 Salinibacterium sp.
TCGCCATGATGCTGACGACAATCGTCGCGGTGTCACAGAGTTCTACCCGCACCCAACTGGTGGGCGAGTCTACTAACGGTGCGATAACAGTGTTCGGCGCACTCGACCGCCAAGTGCGCTATTCCGACTCCATCAACTACCCGGGCACCGCCGCGTCCGGCAAACGGTACGTGGAATTCCGCACACCCGCCGAAAGCACCGCCACCCGCGTCACGACCTGCACTCAGTGGATGTTCGACCCCGCTCAGAAGTCACTCAGTTCGCGCACCTGGCCCGATCTTGCCGGTTCTGCCGCAACTCCCTGGGTCATTCGCCTGAGTAACGTCATTGACGACCAAACACCAGGATCGCCATATCCGTTCGCCCTGGTACCCGTTGGGCTTTCTGGCTCTTCGATGCAGCAGCTCATCGTCGCACTTCACGCAGGCAATCAGGCTCTCGACCAGGGTGCCCAGTTCACCAGTTCTTTCGTTGCTCGTAACAGCTCGACAAAGTCGCCCAGCAATGCCGACGTCAACGTCGACCTGGTCAGCGACACCCCCGTATGTGTACGAGCAGGGAGCAGATCATGATCCGCATAGCCAGCCTGAGTACAGCATGGAGAGACCGCGCGCGCAACGGCGAAACCGCTGACCGTGGTGTCGCGATGCTCACCGCAATTTTCTTCATGGTCATTGTGGCGGGGCTCTCGGTCGTGCTCCTCAGCGTGACGCTGTCTCAGCAGGCACCCACGAACACGGCGCAAAAGAGCACTAAAACCATTTACTCCGCTCAGGCAGGATTGCAAGCGGCGCTCGGCGTCATTCGAACAGCGAACGGTGTTCGAAACACCGCTGGAGAGGTTCTCGGGGCCGTAGAGAAGCTCCCGTGCACCATGGGAGGGACGGTCGAAGGGGCGGGAACTGGCACCTCGTACCAGGTGGACCTGAACTACTTCACCCTCGATCCGAGCGGGAGGGACGCGACCTGGCGGGCCGCCAACAAAATGTCGTGCACCAACGGCAGCGGGGTAGTGCCACGAGCTAACGGCACCGGGGTGCTGGTGAAGCCTACTTTCGCCTATATCCGCGCAGTCGGAGTTGGCGTTACCTTAAGAGGTCAGGCAGCGAGCGTCGGAAATCGGACACTCTCGGCGGTGTACAAGTTCAAGGTGAACAGCTCGAACATGGCTGGCGGTTTCATGTTCGCCAATAACGGCGCGTACTGTCTCCACGCGGTATCTGAAACGGCGGGGTCGGAGATCCAATACAAGCCGGCGGGGTCGTGCACTGATACTGATAAGGAACTGTGGACGTACTCGACCGATTACCGGCTGAAACTTTCACACACCGCCCGAAACGGGTCGCTCGGCCTCTGCATCACCGGCCCAGCGGTAGACGGGCAGGCCACCCAAAATGCTCTCTTGCAGCCTTGCAAGGCGACAAATGACCCAGATCGCTGGAACCAGTTGTGGAGCTGGACGAACAGCTGGGAGGGCCAGCAGAAGAATATCGGCAACGGGCCAAGTAACTATTGCCTCACATCCGGGGAGGGTCCGAATTTCTCCACAGGTCGGGCGCAGGTCGCGATCGGCTGCTCTGGTACTTTCAACGCGACACCTGAGGTGGGAGCTGGCGCCGCGGGGAAGCTGACAAACGAGATAGTGAGCTATAAAGAATTCGGCCGATGCCTGGACGTTACCAACGGGGATATCGACTATTCATTTATGATTGTGTACCCCTGCAAACAGGACGCCACGGGCACCGGTACAAATCTGTATTGGAACCATAAGTGGTACTACACGGAACCCCCAGGGGGCCAGGATCGCTTGGCCGGCCAGCAGATTACTGTCAACTACGGCGATGCAACACCAGCGAACAACTATTGCTTCCAGGCTGCCGCGAGAGGGGCGGTACCTGACACAGTGTTCGCCCGCTGTACAGGCAACGCGAACCAGAACTGGACGCGGGTCTCTTACACAGGTGACTACGACACCAGCTACCTTTTCGTCGACTTTCTGGGCCGCTGCCTCACCGCCGACTCAGCCAACCCGTTTGTCCCCTACGGCTATCCCTTCTCTAAGGTGCGCACCGCGGCGTGCAACGGCTCCCTCGAGCAAAAATGGAACGCACCGGCCCTCGTCGTCGAATCCGAATTCGGCTCATTCCGCGAGGTAAGTGAATGATTGCCATCGCGGCGGTACCCGGGGTGCTCGGGCTTCTCATCGGATCATTTCTCAACGTCGTCATCTATCGGGTGCCGCTCGGGCGCTCGATCATCGCGCCCGCAAGCGCCTGTCCCGGCTGCTCCATGCCGATCCAGGCCCGCGACAACATCCCGATTCTCTCCTGGCTGCTGTTGCGTGGCCGGTGCCGCAACTGCAAGACGGGGATCTCGTGGCGTTACCCCGCTGTCGAGTTCGGTACCGGGTTGCTCTTCCTCCTCGCCGCCGGCCTGACCGTGCCTGCGATTCTCGATGCCTCTTCCATTCCGCTGGCCGTTTCGGCTGTTCTTGTGTGTCTCGCGTTCCTGTGGCTCGCGGCCGCGTCGGTTGCCCTCGCTCTGATTGACATCGATGTGCACCGCCTGCCTGACCGTATCGTCGTGCCGAGTTACCTCGTCGGCGTCCTGCTGCTGGGAGCGGCGAGCCTTTTGAGCGGCGATGGAGAGCGCGCGCTCCGCGCCGGAATTGCCATGATCGCTCTTGCGGCGGCGTACTTTCTGATGGCGCTTGTCTATCCCGGCGGGATGGGTCTTGGCGACGTGAAGCTCGCCGGTCTGATCGGGCTGTACCTCGGTTTCACCGGCTGGGGAGCGCTGGCGGTAGGCGCACTGGCTGCGTTCATCCTCGCTGGCCTCTTTGCTGGGGTGCTCATCGCCACGGGGAAGGCCACCCGCAAGAGCGGCATCCCGTTCGGGCCCTGGATGCTCGCGGGTGCCTGGATCGGCCTCGCTGTGGGGCAACCGATCGCGGCCGGTTACCTCTCACTGTTTGGACTCACGGCGGCTTAGTCCACGCCAATTTACGGGGGAGAAAAGAAATGGCCAGCATCATCGTTGGCGTCGACATCGGTGCCACAGGCATCCGCGGCGCAGAAGTCGAGGGGACGGCAACAGCACGCCCGATTCTCCGGCGTTATCATGAGGTTCCCCTGCCCCGCGGCGCGGTATCTAAGGGCGAGGTTATCGAGCCAGCGCTCGTCGCCACCGCGCTGAAGACGCTGTGGTCTCAGGGCGGTTTCACCTCAAAGAAGATCGTGCTCGGCGTCGGGAGTTCGCGGGTTCTCGCCCGTGACATCAGCATGCCCAAGGCGCCGATCAAGATGATTCGCGAAATGCTTCCGCTTCATGTGCAGGAGGTGCTGCCTTTTCCTGCAAAGGATGCCGTACTCGACTTTTACCCGATCAGTGAGGGCGACGACAACACCGTAAACGGCCTATTGGTGGCCGTGCTCGAGTCGACCGTAGCGAAGAACATCTCCGCCGCGCGGCTTTCCGGCCTCAGCCCCAGCAATGTCGACCTCATTCCGTTCGCCATAACGCGCGTCAATTTTTGGGGCGGCGAAGGCTCGGGGACGGTGGCACTTGTCGATGTCGGAGCATCGACCACGACGGTGGTTGTGGCAACAGGAGGGGTGCCCACCTTCGTCCGAATCATCCCAACCGGCGGTGATGAGGTGACCTCGGCGCTGGCATCGAGGTTGAGCATTGACCCGGATGCGGCCGAGCAGATCAAGCGCAGCCTCGGGCTGTCAGCGGCAACGACGCCCGAGGAGCGACTGGCTTCGGCCGCGATCTTCGAGACGACCGGCCAACTCATCACGAGCATCCGCGAAACACTCAACTATTTCGCATCGGCCCACCCGACGACCTTTGTGGGAAGCATCATCCTTTCGGGTGGCGCCTCGCATCTGCGAGGTTTTGGAGCCGCCCTGGGGGAATACTCAAGGCTCCCTGTCACCGCAGCACAGCCCTTCGGCTCACTCAACATCCGTAAACCAGCCGAAAAGTCCATCGCATCGATCGGTGTCGACGCGTCACCGCTCGTGGCGGTCGGACTAGCCCTCGGGAGCGCAGCATGAGCGTCATGCCCAAGCTCACGCTCACAAAGAAAACGGGCACCGTGCAGGCGATGCCCGGGCTGGTTCTCGGGGGGCTCCCCGCCGTGCGACTGCTGCCACTTGCATATGAAGCCAGCATCAGGTCTTCGCGTGTGCGTCGCAAACTAATTACCGGGGTTGTCGCTGTGGTGGCGGTCGTGCTCGTCGGCATCGGAGCGGGAACGGCTCGGCTCGCCTTTGCCAACTCCCAACTTGAGTCGGAGCAGGCCCGAACTGGGCTCCTCAAGGTGGAGCAACAGAAATATGCTGCTGTAACCACGCTCGAATCGCAGCTGCGCGGGATTGGGGACTCTCAGCCGATCGCCGCGTCGGGCGAGATCCAGTGGGCGCCGTACCTCGCACTCGTCGGCGCGACCCTACCGCCAGACACCGTGATTACTGCGTTTTCGGCCGAGCTCTCAGACGCGGCCGATCCGGCAGCCGAGATCGTTCCCCTCCAGGCGGAGCACATCGCTGTCGTGGGGTTGACCGTCGATAGTCCGCAGGCCTCGGTCTCCGACTGGCTTGACAGCATGCGATCTCTGCCTGGCTTCGTAGATGCGACCCCGGGCAACGTCGTGCTCGTCCCCGAGACGGGCCGCTACACCGTCGCCGTCGACCTGCTCGTCAACGATGTCGCGCTCGCAAAGCGCTTCGAGCCGAAGGACAAAAAATGAACCGCATCATCACGTTCGGGCTTGCCGGTCTCATGGTGGTCGTTGCCGCGACGGGTTGGCTGCTGGGAATCTCGCCACTGCTCGACGAGGCGAACGGTGCCGACGAGCAGCGGGCTTCGGTAGCAGGCCTGAACGACGTCAACCAGGCGAAGGTTGCTGAGCTGAAAACGAAGTTCGAAAACCTCGACGAAATTACGGGTCAGGTGGCGGCGCTACGCACATCGGTGCCCGAGGGTCTCGATATTCCGGCTCTCCTGCGCGAGATCAATGAATTTTGCGCGTCAAATGGTGTGACTCTCGTCAGCCTGACAGTCGACACTGCGGAGGTGCTCACGCCCGCGGCTGCCCCCGCAGACGCCGCAGCGCCCGCCGTTCCGGATGATGCCACTGTCGCACCCGTTGCCGCTGCGCCCACAGGCCCGCTTCTGGTGAGGGCACCGATTCAGGTGACCGTGCTGGGGGACTACGCCGCAGTGATGGCATTCGCGGGATCCCTGCAGACTGGTCAGCGCCTGTTTCTGGCGAAGTCCTTTGCTGCCACACAATCGCCGGCGGGATTCTCGGGCGTGCTGGGGGGTTTCGTTTATGCGCTGCCGCTGGCGGGCGCAGACGTACCTGCACTGACCGACGAGCAGGCTAAACAGGACGCGGCGGCGGCCGAGCCGAAGGGGTAGCCGATCCGGGTGAGCATCAACTGTCCACCCGGCCTCAGCGCCGTCGCTACACTGACATGAGAATGCGACGCCTGAGGAGAGCCCGATGACCACCATCCCACCCGAATCCGGGGACAATTCGGCGAGCACGTCTTCAGTGCGCTCGGCGTCGCACGACGATTCAGTACAGGAGGCAGTCATCATCGACGAGCCAGCCACCGCGCCAGTCGAGGACGAGTTGGTGATCGAGGATGACGGCTCCACCGTCGTCGAGGAAGAGGTCGCTCACGCCAGCGCGACCGAGCCCGTCATTGCCACCGATGACCCGGGTGCCGTGCGCACCGATGCCCCGCCCGTCACTGTCGCACCGCA
>NZ_JANLVV010000243.1:0-11409 GCF_031364185.1 Salinibacterium sp.
GGGGCGGTAGCCGCGCCCGCATACTCCCCAGCACGCACCGTCACGATATCTGGTGAACCGTCAACGGACGGCAGGTCGACGGCAGCGATCTTCGCATCTGCCAGCTCTTCGGCGGCAATCACCTTCTGCGCTTCGGCGTCCAACGTGTACGTGTCGCCCTTGCGTAGTCCGCTGGTCAGCACGCCCGTTCCCGTGGAGGCGTTATAACGCAGGGTGTCACTCTTAACCGTGGCATCGCCGCCCGTGAACCGAAGATCGGTAGCGTAACCGACACTCGGAATCCAGACATCGTCGTAGTTCTCGATAGTGAAGGTGATGTTGTCACGCTCGACCGGAGTCACGAAGGTGGGCTTCGGCAACTGTCGACCCATCAGTTCGAACGAGCCCGACCCACTCGCCGTCGACTCTGGACCGGTCACGTTCCAGAGCTTGCCGGTGAAGGTGTCGAGCGTAGCGAGCCTGATCGTATCTCCCACCTGCAGGCCCCGCACGGTGAACAACAACTCGTCGGTGACCTGCTTCGTGTAGTGCCGAAAACCCGACAGTGGGCTCGGGTAGTCGAGCGGATCGAACGGCGGCGTGATCTCGTCCCGCAGCACGAATCGCTGGTCGTTCGGCGGAGCCGCCCAGAACCCCGCCGCGCCGCCCAACAGCACAGAGCCGGCGACGATCACCGCGGTACCCGCGATCTTGCGGTTGCGCAGCATCGTCGAGCCTGCCTGCGCGACCGAGTTGCCCTGTCGGCGCCAGCCCAGCCAAATAATGGCAAGCACCCCAAACCCGATCCCGCGAATGCCGGACTGGTACGGCTCGCCGGTCCCGATCAGGATGCCCGTGACGTACAGCACGATCGGTGCGATCAGCGTGACGCCGAATCGCCAGGCGGTGCGTGGTCGTCCCGCGAGCCAGCGCGCCGCGAGCAGGGTCGAGACCAGCGCGACAACCCAGGTGGAGAAGTAGGGAACGACGGCGATGTACTGCGGCGCTCCGATCGGCGTCGAGAGTGTGACGATGTCGGCCCAGCCGAAGACGGTGCCCTGCGCCAGGCTCGCCAGGGACTGGAGGCTGGGTAAGATCACCAAGGTAGCCTGGCCGGGCACGGCCAGTGGGGTACCAACCAGGAAGTAGGCCACGACCGCGGCAAGCACGGTGGTGATGACCCCGAGCCGAAAAAGTGGGGTCAGGATGCCGGTGGCCGCTCCCAGCACAAGCCCACCGATGGCGGCGAGCAGGAATCCATAACCACCGAACGAGGGCTCGAACCCGATGACGCCGAGTGAGGTGAGAACCAGCAGCACGGCGATGTCGGCCCAGGTGCGACCCGCCAGCTTCCGGATGCCCACACCAGACGGCCGCCGAGTGGCAGGGTCGAGCGTCGCCTTTGTCACGAGCTCAGGCCCCTGACGAGGCTTGGCAGGTCGTGCAGGTCGCCGACAGTGATAACGGTGAGGCCGGCCACAGCGCCGAGCTTCGGATGCGCGCCGTGGTTGACATGGAACGCGACCTGGCTAGTGTCTGAACCGAAGAGCGACTGCACGCTGCGGAAATCAGCCGTGGTCATCTTGGAACCACCGACGATGATGACCACACTCGGGTTGGCGAGGCGCTTGGTGCGCTCGCGCGCGAACTCGCGGATGCTGGGGAACAGTGCGCCAACCGGTTCGATGCGGCACGAGGCATCCAGCATGGAGACGACCGTCTGGGTCTTCCACATGCCACTCTCGCTGACCACGTTCATTTGGGTGCCGTCGCGAATGATCTGGGCTGCGATCGAGGCTGTCACCGAGATGGCCAGTTCGAACTCTTCGTCAGAGGCGTACAGGTCACGTCTGGTGCTGTGGATCATGGTCACCTGCGAGCGGCGCGTCTCTTCGAACTGGCGAACCATGAGCTGCCCGATGCGGGCGGAGGTGCGCCAGTGCACGTAGCGACGGTCATCGCCCGGCACATATGGCCTGAGCGCGTGGAAGGCGATGTCGTTATTGGTGATCTTCTTCGACACCTGGCCCTCAAGGTCGCGCACGAGACCTGCGGCGGAGGGCGCCAGGCGAATCGTCTTAGGATGCACGAACAGGTCGACCGCGTCAGCCCATTTCAGCGCCCGGCGCAGCAGGCCGATCTGGTCGCCGCGCACGGATTCGGCGGGGCCCGCCACGATCACCGCGCGCTTATTGGTGGGAACGGCGAACAGCTTCTCCACCTCCTGTTTCGGTGTCATCGCCGGCAGCTGGAACTCGGCAATACCGACACCCACGGGAAGTTCCATCCGGGTCGGCTGCAGGTTCTTCGGCCCCGTGTTTGTGACCAGAATGCGCCCCATGGCGCGATCCCCCACGACTACGCGTCGAGGGTTCAGCTCGATGATGACGCCATAGGATGCGCGGCCGTAGAGAAAGAGGCAGCAGACGAGAAACGCAGCCAGCATGAGGGTACCGAGGTAGGTGAACTCCTGCCAACCGAACGCGAAACTCAGGCCGAGCGAGATGGCGGCGACCAGCAGCACAAGCCAGCCCGTTGGCGTGATCACAGCGACCACCGGCGTCACGACGCGCCAGATAGCTCTCACAACGGGAGAGGTCACGGCCCACACCACTCGCAGGGCGCGCCGAATCCTGCCGCCCGCTGCCGCGAGAGTCGCAGGCAGGCGGTCGAGGCGCTCGGCGAGGGTCGTCATCTGTGGGTCGGTATCTAGGCCGCGCGATACGCGGGCGGCTCGATGTCGACGAGGATGCGGTCGATGATGTCGCCGGCCTTCACTCCGGCAAACTCTGATTCGGCGTCGAGCACGAGGCGGTGGGCCAGCACGGCGCTGGCCAGGTCGCGAACATCATCCGGCGTTGCGTAGGTGCGACCCTGGGTGATCGCCCAGGTCTTGATCGCGCGAGATAGGGCCATGGCGCCACGCATGCTCACACCGAGAGTGACGTCGCGGTTCTTGCGCGTCGCATCCACGATGTTGCTGAGATATTGCATGACCGATTCGTCGACGAACACCTCAGCCGCGAGGGCCGCCATCGCGATGATCGACTCGGGCTTGATGATCGGTGAGACGAGGGAGGCCCGTGCACGGTTCGCCGGATCCATCAACAGCGCGACCGCCGTCTTGCCGTCCGGGTAGCCGAGACTCGTCTTGATCAGGAAGCGATCGAGCTGGGCCTCGGGAAGCTTGTATGTTCCGGCCTGCTCGATCGGGTTCTGGGAGGCAATCACCATGAACGGCGCGCCGACGGAGTGGCCTTCGCCGTCGATGGTGACGACACCCTCCTCCATGACTTCAAGCAGCGCGCTCTGAGTCTTGGGGCTGGCGCGATTGATCTCGTCGGCCAGCACGATCGAGGCGAAGATCGGCCCAGGATGAAACTCGAATTTGCCCTTGCCCTGGTCGTAAATCTGGACACCGGTCACGTCTGAGGGCAGCAGGTCGGGTGTGAACTGGATGCGGCTGGTCGAGCCATCGAGCGTGTTCGCCAGCGCTTTGGCCAGCACCGTTTTACCTGTGCCGGGAAAGTCCTCGAGCAGCACGTGCCCGTCGGAGATGAGCGCGGTCAGCACCAGGCGGATCACGTGGTCTTTTCCGAGGATCGCCTTGTCTACGTTGGCGATGAGTTTCTGGAAGGCGTCGGCGAACCAGGTGGCCTGCTCCTGAGTTACTGGCACTGTTCTTCTTTCTGTGATCGGGGATCTTGCAATATTCGACCTGCCGCTGGCACCCTAGCCACTGCATAGCCCGATGTTGCGGTACGGGGTGTCCGTGTCACTGGCTTTCACATATCCAGCACCTCCATCAGGATTGAACGGTCCGAAGAACCACCACACACCGTTCCGCACACCCCTGCACAGTGCCAGTATTCGCTGTCCACTGTTGTAGTAACCGGAACAGGTATCGATGTAGTTGTAGAAGTTGTAGTCGTTGAGGATGCACGCGCCGTTGACGACAATCGATACGTTCGAGTCCGGGGGCGGCTGTGGGCCCACGCTCGCGTTGGATGTCCCGCTGGAGGCCCCTCCACCAGCGTTGTTGATCGCACGAACCGCGATGCCGTAGCTACCCTCGGCGAGCCCGCTTCGCGAAAAATTCGTACTGCTTTGTCGTTGCTGGACGTTGCCGTTGTAGGTGACCTCGTACATCAGGTTGTCTGTTATTGCCGGGCCGCCCCCTACAGCCGGCCAGCTCCAGGTGATCGCACCATCCGGCGCGGTGCCGTCATTGACGGTGGCGGTCGGTGTGCCTACCTGCGGCGGCGTGGTTTGGTTGTTGATCTGTGCGCTGTTTGAGCCCCCTGGTGGCCCTGACTTTGCGCCGCTGTTTGTCGCGAAAACACTGATGGTGTAGCTACCGGCAGGCAGATTCGCCTGGGTCGAAGCGGTCGTTCCGGTCGTGGATCCGGCGTAGCCGTTGCTGAAAGTCCAGAAATAGGTGGTCGTTCCACCCGTGGAACCGACCGCTGGCCAGGATGCGTTCACCACTCCTGATGGTGCCCACGCACCAGCCCCAGTCGAGGGAGCCGCGACCGTGGGCACGGGGGCGACCGGCGTTCCATATGGCGTCACTTGGTCACTGGGATTCGACCAGCTGCCATTTCCGTTTTCATTGGAGGCGCGAACGTCGAAGGTATAGGGAGTTCCGTTGCTGAGCCCGGCGATCGTGCACGGTGCTCCTGCCGCACATCCCGCGGTGATGCCGCCAGTCTGAACGGTGCGCACATCGTACGAGCTGATCTCTTTCCCATTCGTGCCGGGCGCCTGGAATGTGATGGTCGCAGCCCTGTCGTCACCGATCGCCGCTGCGATAGCGGGCTTAAGCACCTGGGCGGGTACGTCGGTCACCGTGAATTGGATGAGGCCCTTGACCAGGCGATCTTTGTCTTTCGTCGCATCCTGAATGGTGTATGCGACTTCGATGACCATATAGGGCGGTGTCGAGTTCGGAGTCACCCTGATCTGCGTGCCGGTGAAGGTGATGGTGCCGACGTTTTCGGCGTTGGTGATCTTCGCATCCACGAGTTTCAATGGTTCGCCGGTGGTCTGGTAGGGGTTGGAGTCGTTGGTCAGTGGATCCATCACGAATGTGCCGACGGGCCGCTTGGTTTCGTAGGCGTCAGCCACCGCGACAGCCAGCGGCCGGGTCGAGCCGACCACGGTGACCCTAATGGTGCCGGGAACTGTGAACCTGTCCCAGCGCAGCGTCACGTCGACCGTGAAGGTGGCGCCCTTGGGTGAATCGCGGGGCACGCTCAACGTCAACCGCGAGCCACTCAGTTCGGCGTTCAACGCTGAATCCGATGGGGAGACACCCGAGTAGGTGACCTGTTGCAGGATCTGTGGGTTTTGGTGCGCTGTCGACTCTCTCAGATCGATCGTCGTCTTCTCGCCGAGCTCAACCTGGACGCTCGGGGTGGTGAACTCGGGAGGCGTATCCCGGAATTCCGGATCCCCCACAACGATCGGCAACGTCACCGTCGAGGCCAACCCCTTGGGGTCGTTCTTCGAATCTCCGTCGGAGACGGTGAAGGTGACGGATGCCGGCCCGCGATAGCCCAGCGCGGGCGTAAACGCGACGGTGCGATCGTCGACGAAGCTGGAATCTCCGTTGCTGCGGATCGAACTGACGGAGCTTTTATCGTAGATGTGCACGTCACGGCCCGACGGCGCCACGATGATGTCAGAAAGCTTCCACTGGCGAGACTCGTTCATGCTCACATACTGGGCGGGAAGGTTGGGGTCGAGCATAGGTGGCTCATCGAAGTTCTTGTCGACGGCGGCAGGCACGAGGATGAACGCCATGGCACTCAGCTCGTCCCTTTCGTTTGTGACCCGGTAGGCAATGGCCTGCCGTGTCGGGCCCGGGGTAATTTCAATCTGTCCGTTGCGCTCCAGCAGAGTCGCGGCGGCAGCGTTCGGGCCGTCGAGCGACACGACGAGGTCTTTAGTTTTGCCCGAGGGATTGAAGGCATAGCCGTCGAAGATGTTCACGGTGATGTTCTTCTTGCCCGCGATGTCTTTGGTGAGGATGGGAACATCATCGGCTGACGGGGGCAGCAGCGGCGCATCCGGGGTCACCGTCACCAGCACGTAACTCATGGTCTTGCCGCCACGGTTGTTAGTCAGCTCATACCGCAGCGAGAATGACTGCTCAGTCTTGGGGGCAGTGATCACGAGGTACTGGCGCCCGACGACCTCGGCATCGATACCTGCGGGCACATCGATGAGTTCTTTCGATACCTTGATGGGCGAGCCCTGCGGGTCTGAGTCGTTGGCCATCAGGTCGACCTGGGCGATGCGGCCGGGTCTGACCGAGACGCTGTCGGGTGCTGCGTTAGGTGGTTGCAACTCAGAGGGCTTTGGGATGACGGCGATCTTGACGGTCGCCTCGCCGGTAGCCCCGAACGCGTCGTAGACGCGGTAGCTGAACTCGTCGGTGCCGACCGCGGCCTCCGACGACTCGTAGATGAAGAAATCGTTGCCGACCTCTTTCAGAGATCCGAGCGTGGGGTTGCGCGGGAAGTTGAGGAGCTGGGTGGAGTCGCCGTCAGGATCGACCCCGTTCAATGGCACATCGATGCGGATCGAGCCGCCCGCGAGCACCCGGCCGACCAGCGGATCAGGGACTGGATCGCGGTTGGCTTCCTCGTCCAGTGGCGTGACGGTGAAGATCGCCGTGGCCGCCGCGGTCTCGCCGAAGGAGTCGAGCACGCGATAGTCGACTCTGTACTCGCCCGGGATGGCGGGTGCCTGGAAGCGCAGCCTGTTCTTTGCCACGAAAGCGATGCCATCCGCGGGCGCGGTGATCAGGGCGGTGTCGAGGAACATTGTCGAGGCATCCGGATGCGTGTCGTTGGTGAGAACGTCGAGCGTGATGACGTCGCTCGCACGGACGGTCGCTGCATCATTGGCGGCGATCGGCGGCTGGTGCTTCGTCAGCGCGGGCACTGGCACTACCGTCACCCCGGCTGTCGCACTGGAGACACCATCCGAGATCGTATACGTGAAGTTCACCTGCTCCGTCAGGGCGGCAGGTGAAGTGATGCGCACCAGCGTAGATTCCAACAACTCCACAACAAGCCCTTTCGCCAGCACCTCCGGCGGCACACTCACCGACTGCACCGCCAAAATTTTGCCCGTCGGGCTCACATCATTCGACAGAACTGATACGGAAACCGGCTCATTGCCACGCAGGTAAGCAGTGTCCTTTACCGCTACCGGCGGCCTGCTCTCATCGGCGGGCTTGTCTTTAACGTCGATGCGGATGATGCCTACGCTGGTGTTCGCCCCGGCCTGCAGCGAGTATTTCATGTAGAAAACGCCAGCATTCGACGACGAGAAAGTGACCTGCCCACGGTCGGAGTTGAAGGAGGCCACCGCTCCGCCGGTGGGCTCATCCATCCCCATCAGAGCCAGTTGCGCGCCCGACGGTGACAGGTCGTTGCCCAGCGGTTCGATGACCATGGTCTCGTTGGCGAAGGCGCTGGCGAAGTCTGGGGTGCCCACCGGGTTCAGTGTTCCTGTCGGTTCTACTGTGACCGTGAGAGTGCCCGCCACGGGGGTGCCGCTGCCGTCGCTGACCTGGAACTGCACGTCCTTTTGGCCCAGTTCAGAGGTTTGGTGGGTGAAAGTGATGAAACCATCGGGGGTGAATCTGACTAGGTCCGCCGACTTTGGGCTCGCGCCGATCAGGTACAGGTCGTAGCCGTCGGGGTCACGCCAATCCGAGAGCACGTTGTAGGTGATCGTCTGGTTTGCCTCCACCGCCACCCCCGGGAGGCGCACCGAATACGGAGGCTGGTTGGCTTCCGTTGGCACCACCCGCGCCGTGACACTGGCCGAGGCGGTGCCGCCACGGCCATCATCCACCGTGTAGTTAAAGGAGATGGAGCCGATAAACCCCTCCATCGGAGTGAATTGCAGCGCCCGGTTGCCATCGATCGGATCCAGGCGACCAGTGGACTCACCGATCGCGTCGAACGCCGAGATGACCAGCACGTCACCATCAGGGTCTGAGTCGTTATCGAGTATTGAGAAAATGGTTGTACGGCCAGGACGCACTCCGAACTCATCGTCCTTCGCCGTGGGAGCCCTGTTGGTGTCGGTGCGCTCAGCAAGGGTGTCTTCGAATGATTGGATCGACGACTTTTCCTCGCCGACCTCCTCAGACTCCTCCTCCACCGGCGGCGTCACGTCATCCCAGTTATCGACGAGGCGCATGTTCTCACTCGGCAACCACACATTGCCGTTCGTCAGGTCATTCAGCGCGATGATCGTGCGATTCACCCGGAACTGGAGCACTCCCGCCTGGGTGGGCTCCGCGATATCCTGCGGGGCGGACTTCTGCCCCTCGCAGGCGAGCAGGTACTTCTGCTCAGCCCCCCACGCACCATGGGCGCAGCCATCCTGATTGACCGGGGTCGCCACACCGGCCAACTCCGTGCTGGTGCTATCAAAACCGGCGCTCACCGTCTCCGCGCTGCCTGAGCCCAGGTCGACCCGCACCAGCGCATCAGCAGTGGCGACTACGGCGAACGATGACTCGGGCCCGGTCTGCTGCAACTTCAACCCGGTGGCGTCGCCGATGCCGTACGTCTGGCCGCTCTCGGTCACGATCTCGTTCGTTGACTGGTCGAACGCCACGACCGTCTCACCGATAGCGGCGAGCTGAAACTCCCCCAGAGCAGGAAAATCCTTCATGGTCGGCGCTTCCGCCAGACTCGCGACGCGATATAGCTTCTTCTTCTCGGGCGACACCGCGACGATCTGTCCCTCACGGGTCACCGTAACATGAGCGCCCTCGCCGAGGTTCGCAATCGGCCGGCTCGACACATAGTTGAACTGCAGGTCCCCTACCGAGGGGATGCCCCACAGCTTTCCATCGGCCCCCAGTATGGCGATCACGCTGCCGCCGTAGGCGACCTCAGCCCCGACGGGCACATCGATGGCGGAGGTGACCTCGGTCGACGCGGGGTTCACCGACTCGACCCGGCCGGCATCCGGATCATGCATGAACAACGCGTCGCCATCCTGCATTACATCGAAGTTCGCGCTGGATGCGACAACCGACCCGTTCAATTCGTCGATCTGGCGATTGAGCCTGCCACCGAGAAGCTGCTCGCCATTGGTCACCCACACATCTCGAGAGGTGAGCTTCACATCAGAAATCGGGAACCCAGGATGAAGCGCGGCGATCGTCAGCGGAACCCCCACGACTAGCGCAATCACGAGTGCAGAGGCCGTCGACTTACGAGCTTTGACCCACCTCGTCAGCGCGCTCACACACCACTCCCGCGTTGATCGACCCCGACCCCACTAGCCCGATGGTGGGGATTCGTCGATAAATCTAACACGGCGCCACAACCACAACGATGGGCAGCGCTACCCATCTTCGGGGGTGGCGGCGGTCGAGTTCTCACGATCATTGCGCTCCAGCAAGAAGAGATCTTCTGTGCCAACCAGGTGGGTCGCCACCGCATATTCGACCAGGCGCAGGCGCCGGTTGGTGGCCAGGTTCCCCTTGCCTCCGCGCAGGCCCCGCACCCCGATTTTGTCGAGCTTGTCACACACATTGTCGAGCTTGCGGTTGAAGGTCGTCATCGACCAGTGCAGCCGAGCCGCAGCCTCAGCCGAGGTTGGAATTTGGCCGCGACCGGGCGAATCCTGCCTGAGCATCTGCTCAGCCAGCGCAACGATAAGCAGCCGCTGGGTCGTCGTCAGGGCTACCGGCGCCATCGTGGTCTCACCGCCACCTCCGGCGTTCGCCGCCGAGGTGTTGAAGTAGTCCTCCGGCGAGAAGACGGTGAACTCGTAGGTCGTGGAGCCCGCACTGAAGAGCACCTGCATTTGCGGGAACACGATGGGCAGTCGCGCGCCCGGCGCGAGCCAGGCCTGCACCTGGCCCGTGGCATCCGTCACTGTGGCAGATAACAGGGTGCCGACATTCGCCAGCCACCACATGCCGAAGTCCTCATAGATCCGCAGGAACCGGCGGTGCAGGTAGGGGTTGTCGTCGATGACCAGGTCGGATTCGCGCCCGATATGGAAGTCGTTCGGGTGGGCAACCTCGTACCATTCGCCGCAGAACTCGATCTTGAGCGGGCCGACCTGTGTGGGGGAACTCATGCGGGGTAGCACGACTCGTAGGGGTTTGCCGAGAGCTTTCCTGCGCGCGAAATACTGACCGTGACACACACCGTTGAGCCCGGGGCGTAGTCCGCAATGACAACAGAGTTGCCCTCAGCCTTCTGCACCGGCTCGTCAGCGGTGCGATTGCTGATCTGCCAGAAGAAGACGTCACCCTCCTTCGGGTCTGGGTTGGTAAAAGTGAAGGTGACCGTAGACCCGTCGGCGATCGGCAGGGCGGCGAGCTGCGGTGTTGGGATGCTCTCGATTACCACGGGTGGGGCGGTTACAGTCGAGGTCGGGTCGACCCCGCCGGTCGTGGTGGCGCCCCCGAACATGACACCGGCAGCAACACCGAGCACGACCACCAGTGCCACGCCACCGATAACCCACCCGGTCAGGTTTCCCCTGCGCGAGAGTGGCTGCGGTTTGGCCGCCTCGATCGCCGCTGCGGGAGGCATCCCGATCGGCTCTCGTCGGCGCACCACGGTCTCGTCGACAAGTTCAGCCTTCAGCAGTGGTGATGCGGCATGCTGCTGCGGCTGCGCGACTACCTTTTTTGCACCGCGCAGCATCGTTGCCTCGGCTTCTGCGGCCGGCATGCTGTTCTGGATCTTCGGTGCCACTACGACCGGCTGCGCCTCAATGGTCGAAACGCTTCGAACTCTGGTCTCGTTGTCGTCACCCTCGTCAGCGCGCACAGGAGCGGCGACTAGCAGGTTCGGCACATCGATGGTGGTGGGCGCATAACCGAGTTCCAGCTCGACCCGTTGCAGCGCCCTTGCAAAGTCAACGGCCGTCGCAAAGCGATCCGCGCGGTCACTCGCCATCCCCTTATTGAGCACCGCCAGCAGCGACCGCGGAATGTCATTGCGATCCATTGGCGTGATCGCCCCACGCTCGATGCGGCCGATGAGGTCGAGAGTGCCATTGGAGCGGCCACGCACCTCGAACGGGGTTTGGCCCGCGAGGATCGTGTAGATCGTGGCGGCCAGCGAAAACACGTCGCTGCGAACATCGGGCTGCGGGTCGTCTCCGAACATCTCGGGTGGGGACCAGGGCACACTCATGCCGACCGACTGGCCGGTGCCACCCTGTGTTCCCGTGTCGGTCAGCCCCGCAGTGATGGTCGTCGTATGCAGCGGCAGCTCCTCCTCGAGCGCCGACGAGATGCCGAAGTCGGTGAGAGCGGGCCAGCCATAGTCGTTGCTGAGCACGTTTGCCGGTTTGATGTCTCGATGCAGAATGCCCGCCGCATGGGCCGTGGCAACCGCGCTCGACAGGCGCACCCCCGTGCGAAGG
>NZ_JANLVV010000264.1:0-1060 GCF_031364185.1 Salinibacterium sp.
GCGGCGTTTGAGGCCGGCGACGCGCACCATGAAGAACTCGTCAAGATTGCTGGCGAAGATGGCCAGGAAGTTCGCGCGTTCCAGCAGTGGCAGGGCTGAGTCTTCGGCAAGCTCCAGCACCCGCTGGTTGAAGGCCAGCCAACTGAGCTCCCGGTCGAGGAAGCGGTCGGGCTCGAGGGTGCCGTCATCCACACTCGATGACTCTTCGAGGTCGTACTCGTCGAGCGAGTCTGTCGCGTCTGCGGCATCGGTGAGGCTGTTGGTGCTGTCCATGCGTTCATACTGCCACCCAGGCGTGAACGACTCGTTAATGTGGACGACTCGTGAACCCAGGCAGCCCGGGCTCGGGGCTGGGTCGGGGCTTGCCTCCGAGCAACGTATGGCACTCTGCCATACGTTGCTCAAACGCAGGTCGGCCTGCTGACTGCTTGCATATCATCGCGCGAACGTGTAGTTGACGGTAGCTACGGCCCGGCTCAGGCTTCGGCGGCCCAGCGGTATTGCACGTCGACGGAACGATTCGTGAAGCCGAAGCCGCGATAGAGGCGCAGCGCCGGGGCATTGTCCCCTTCCACATACAGGTGCGCGATGTGGATGCCACGGCTCCACAACCTCGCCATCCCAGCGTTCACGAGCCGGCGCCCAAGCCGCTCACCCTGCCGATCCGGGTCGACGCCGACCACGTAGAACTCGCCCTCGAGGGCTTCGTCGGCCGGGGCATCCACTTTCAGCCAGCAGAATCCGATGATGGTGGATCCGTCGCGCAGCACCAGGAGGTCGTCGGGGTCGAACCACGGCTCTGACATCGTCGTTTCGAGGTCGGCCAGCGTCATGCGACCCTGCTCAGGATGCCCCGCAAACGCTCGCGCATTCAACGACAGCAACCCCGCCGCCTCCTCCGGCAGCCGGATCGGGCCGATCTCACCGCCGAGCTGCGCCGAGAACGCCACTTCTGCTGCCTGGCCGCTTTCAGACCCAGCAAAAGTGGCGTTCTCGATGGCGGGCAGCGGCGCGGCGGGCAGCGGCGCGGCGGCCGGCGGCGCGGCGGGCAGCGGCGCGG
>NZ_JANLVV010000352.1:0-12177 GCF_031364185.1 Salinibacterium sp.
CCGCATTAGAGATCGCGCCAATAGGCTGCAGCCAAATGAAGGAGAATTTCGCTCGAGTGTGTGGTGAGCCCCGGAAACCAGGGACCCGGAGCGGGATTGTCCTTCATTTGGTCGGAAATGACCGCACCTATTGGCGCGATCACTTAGTCGCATCGCCGTGAGAATCACGGCGGATCCAGAGTGGTAGCGGCCCGCTGCTGCCTGAATATCGAGAAACGCCAGATCCTCATCGGGCAGACTGATGCTGATTTTGCATACTGCAATGCAACTTCAGTACGACCAACCATGGCTGATCTGTCGTGACGCCAGGCACATCGGTCACCGCTCCTCCGTCGAGTCCTCCTCTGAATCATCGAGCGAGTCGTCGTCGAAGTCGTCGTCATCATCGTCATCGGCGTCGTGAATCGCACGGTGCTCCTCCCACCTCTCCATCAGGCGCGCGGTGGCATCCCTGAAACGACGGGTTGCCGAGCCCGGAGACGTGTCACCGAAATGGCGCTCGACCCAGAATTGCAAACGGCGGCGAGCCTCTTCGTCTACCTGGACGCGCTCGATGATCGCCACGATGCCGGATGCGTCGTCCGCTGTGAGCCACTCCGCCGCACCGAGGTATCCGGTCTCGTCTACCTCTGCCGCCTCCCCCGACGGTCGCGTGATGATGAGCGGCTTGCCGGTAGCCAGTCGGTCATAGACCATCGCGGAAATGTCGGTTACTGCGACATCCGCCGCGGAAAGCTGCCAGTCAAGCTGTGGGCTGTCATCGAATACGTGCTCGGCGCCGGGGTCAAGGGCGTTGGCCCGCGCGATCGCCGCGATGATCGAAAGGTTGGCGGCTTTGTATTCGGGGTCGACGACCCCGCTGCGCGGATGAGGGCGATAGATCACGCGGTGCACACCCGTGGCCAACAGTGCCGAGACGAGAGCCACGCCGTGGGTGACAACCGATCCGTACGTTGCGCCAGCACGGTCACCCTCCCAGGTCGGCGCATACAGGATGACCGTGCGGTCGTCGGGCGCAAAGGGAAGCTCCCCCCCGAGGTGATCGGCCTGCGGGCGACCGATCATGATCGCTCGGTTCGCCAGATCGTAGTCCCAGAGCTTATGGCTGAGGCGCTCGAACGCGGCCTCGCCAGCAATGAAGCTGTAGTCGTATGCCTTGAACTGGTTGGTGGTCATGTAGACCTTGTCGCTCTCACCATGATTAATGAACACGTGCCACATGCGGCCGTACCTGAACATCTGGAAATTACGGGTGTTCTGATTGACGTAGAACACGATGCTGATCTGCTGTTCGTGCACGAACCGCTCGAGGTCGACCACCGTGCGAAGGTAGTGCGCGGGCACGGGAGCTTCGTCCCACAACGCCAGTGCGGTGCCCGCCGAACGGGCGATGATCGCGATCGGCCAGGTGGACGCGAGGTCAGCAAGCGGGCCGTACCACTGGCGAAGCTGGTACATATTAACGTCGGCGTCGGCAAAATACACGGCGATCTTCACCGAGCCGGGCGGTGGCAGAGGGTGACTGCGAGATCGCCGAGCGACCTCTGCCTGCTGGCTACGCGAATGGATGAGGTCTCTCACCACCCGTGTCGCGAGCCCGATATCACGGCGAATCGACATGTGTTCCTTCCTGAACCCGGCACCAGATCATCCGCCTCGGAATTCGCTTCATTAAATCAGGGGAGGGCGGCCGGCACGGGTCATACGCCACACCGTTACCCACTTGATGCGCCTGCGGCCGCCCGGATTCTCGCGGCAGCCGGCCAGCCAGCCCCCCCACCACGCTCGCAGCCCGGCAGGTCGTCGTGCCGACCGGATGAGTTGGATGCCCGTCCAGCTGCCCACATACAGCGGCACGATCAGCCACGGCAGGTTCCGCTTCGCGAGCCACACCCTGTTGCGCGCATTCAGGCGGTAGTAATACTCGTGCCGGGTTGGCTCGATGGCCGGGTGATTCGCCACCAGGTCACCCGCGTACAACACCCGCAGCCCCTGGTCCCAGACCCGCCAGGCAAGCTCGATGCCCTCATGCGCATAGAAGAATGGGTCGGCCCAACCGCCCGTGGCGTCGAACACCGATCGGGGAAGCAGCGTCGCCCCTTCCCACACCGAGAACACGTTTCCGGACTCGGTGGCGTCACCCTTGCGAATGCGCGGGATCCATCGCCGCGGGTTCGGTGCCCCGCTAGGATCGACCACCCTCGGCTGCAACAGCCCGATCCCTGGATCGGCCCGCAGTGTCGCGACGGCGTCGGCGAGAAACGTCGGAGACGGGATGCTCGCATCGTCGTCGAGAAAGAAAATGAAGTCGCCGCTCACCCTGGCCGCCCCAAGGTTGCGGCCCGCCGGGATGCCCATGTTCTCGGGAAGGAACAACGCGGCTACGCCCGAAGGGAGCCCCGTGGGCTGCCACGCATTGCCGACCACAACCACGTCGAGCTGCACTCCGGTCTGGGCGGCGAGGCTGGCGAGACCTCGAGCGAGGTCATCCGGGCGCCTGCCCATTGAGAGCGACACCACGCCGACGGTGGGGATGTCGTGCGAGCTCAGGATCGCACCCTCTGTGACGCCATGATGGCAACGAAATGACCGAGGAGGGCCAGCACAGCCAGCGGCAACAGGGCGAGCAACAGCCCGCGCTCGGAGGCTAGCGGGGGCAGGAAAAGTCCGACAACGGCCGCGGCGAACACCAGCATCGTGAGCTCCACGGAGTGGTAGAGCCGGTGGAATGGGATGAACCGTGCGGCCCTGCGCAGCGTCGCAATGAGGTGTTGGCTGGGTTCGGCCTCCCCCTTGCGGTCGCTGAGCTTGTCGAGGCCAGCGTTCGCCCTGGCGACGTGCACCATGTCGTTGAGGGCCTTATTGAGCACGATTACGAGTGCCAGGGCGAAGCCGACGGTGGTCCAGGCGAAGTCGGCCGGCAATTCCAGCGGCCACCCCGCGGCTCGAATGCCGAGGGCGATCGGGATGAGCGCCTCGGTCGAGTAGTGCCCGACCTTGTCAAGAAATACACCGGCGGGAGAACGCGTGTTGCGCCAGCGTGCGACCTCCCCGTCACAGCAGTCCACGAGCATCTGGAGTTGGCCGAGCACCAGGGCGAGCGCGGCTCCCCCGATCCCGGGAATCAACAGGGCCGCAGCCGTCGACCACCCCGCCAGAATCATGAGCCCGGTCACGCCATTGGCGCTGATGCTGGTCTTCAGCAGCATCCAGGTCAGATACGGCGAGAGATCTCGAAGGTAGAGCGACGCCGTCCAGTGTTCCGCGTTCGCACGCAGGCGCACCTCGGGCGGCTGTGTCACCTCACGCAGTTGGGCGATGGAGGTAGGGCGGCCGTCCATGCTCACCTTCCCGTGCGCTCGGTGATCCCGGTGAGTTTCAGAAATCCGAGCAAAAACCCGATCCCCCATCCGAAGTGGATGCATGGCAAGACTATGAGATACCAGAGGCCGGTGCCGATTCCTTCGCGCATTGCCCTGATGGATGCCGCGATCACCACGGTCGCGTAGAGCGCCGGTACTACAAACGCGAGCGTCAGCCACCCCGCACCACTGACGAGGCCCACCACGCCGATGACGAGTGTCGCGAGGATCCCGACTACCGCGACCGGTGGCACGAAATAGCGCAGCCCGTTGGCGGCCCCGAACCTGCGAGCAAGTTCACCCCGCCACATCCCGGTCGCTACGAACTGGCGGACGAGTTTGCGCAGGCTCGATCGTGGTCGATAGACCACCGTTAGCTCAGGGGTAAACCACACTGTGCCTCCGGTCGCACGCAGCCTACGGTTCAGCTCCCAATCCTGGCCCCGCTTTATCCCCTCATCGAACAGGCCGACCTCGATAAGTCGCTCACGCCGGAACACGCCCAGGTAGGCGGTGTCGGCCGGCCCCGCTTTGCCGCCGACGTGATGCTGCGTGCCCCCCAGACCCTCGGGCGAACCGTAGGCGTGCGCCACAGACTTCTCGAATGCCGTCTCGCCGACAGCCTTCATGATGCCACCCACGTTGTCTGCGCCGGTCTCCAGAAGAGTCGCCACGGCGATGCGCGTGTAGTCGGGTGGCAGCACCGAGTGTGCGTCAACTCGCACCACCACGGGGTTGCTGGAAGCGCGGATGGCGGCGTTCAACCCGCCCGGCGTCGAGCCCAGTTCGTTCGGGATGCGGCGGATCCTCGGGTCGGCCTCCGCCATGGCCGCGATCACGTCGTTTGTGCCGTCAACGCTCGGCCCCAAGGCGAGCACGACCTCGAAAGGTCCCGCATAATCCTGAGCGATGAGACTCTCGACGGCGGCCTCGATGTGCTCCACCTCATTGAGAACCGGCATGACGTACGAGACGCCGGGGAGGGCGTCGGGCTGCTGCGCCATGTGGTCCAATACGTCGATCTGGTGGGGTTTATGAGCCTACCAGCGAGGCAGAGAACGGCGCGGGATCGCCGGTCTGCCGGTGATCCCGCGCTTCCTTGGGCGTTACTTCAGTTCTCCCAGGGTCACCTTCGACTCGCCAGCGGTGCCGTCGCGAACGTAAGTGACTGTTGCCGAAGCGCCCGCAGCGAGCGCTCTGACCTGGGCGGTCAGATCGGTCTTTCCGGTGACCGGGATGCTGTTGAGCCTGGTGATGACGTCGCCCGCCTTGAGTCCGGCGCCGGCAGCGGCACCACCCTGTGTGATCTCCTTGACGACAGCACCGACGACCTGATTGTCTGCAGTCGTGGCCATATCCGTCACGTCACCCACCGAAGCTCCGAGCAGACCGTGCGTGGCAGTTCCGTTGGCGATGATCTCGTCCGCAACCCGCTGAGCGAGATTTGACGGGATGGCGAATCCCACGCCGATGCTGCCGGACTGGCCGCCTCCCCCAGAGCCGCCCGCTGAAGCGATCGCGACGTTGACGCCAATCACCTCGCCGTCGGAGTTCAGAAGCGCGCCACCCGAGTTGCCAGGGTTGATGGCGGCGTCAGTCTGGATCACTGAGAGAGCGATCGTTGCCGACGATGCTGCGCTGGGGGTTTGCCCGGGCACATCAAAATTGAACAGCCCGTACGGGTCCTGGCTGTTGGGAGTGGGCGCCGTATTGTCGCTCTGCTCGGGAACGGCTGACGAAGCGATCGTGATGCTCCGGTTCAGGGCACTGATGATGCCATTGGTGACCGTCCCGGCGAGCCCCAGTGGCGCACCTATCGCGATCGCGGTGTCGCCCACATTCAGCTTGGAGGAGTCGGCGAACCCGGCGGGCTGCAGATCGTCAACGCCGCCAATCTTGATGACTGCCAGGTCTGAAATCGGGTCGGTGCCGACGATAGTTGCGTTGAGCAGTCGTCCGTCGTTGGTGGTGACCTTCACCGTCGCATCCCCCGCCGCACCGTCGAGAGTGACGACGTGGGTGTTGGTGAGCACATAGCCGTCTTTGCTGAGGACGATACCCGAGCCGGTTCCGCCAGAATTGCTGGATGCCACGTTGATCGTGACAACGGATGGTGACGCCTTCGCGGCTACCGCGGTGATCTGGTTCACACTCTTGGTGTCGTTGACGGTGATCGTTGTGGGGCTCGCGCCGCTCACGATGGGCGCCGAAACATTGTTCGAGCCAGCCCACATCGTTACCCCGGCTCCGGAGACACCGCCGATCAGTGCGCCGACCGCAAGGGCGGCGACGAGGCCAGCAGCGGTCTTACGTTTCGGCGAGGCAGCAGTGGTGAACGAATCGCCCTTATGGGGAGGCGGGGGCGGCCCCTGGTGGCCTGAGACGGGAGGCAGCGGCGCGAGCCCCGAGGAGGGCGCGGTGGCCTCCGGGGACAGCGGGGCCGTAGCGCCTTCGGCTGCCGCGACAGTCGCGGTCGCCTCCTCCGTTGCCGCGATAGGCGCGGTCGCTGGAACTGCGGGGGGCAGCGGAGCCGCTGGGGCGGTCACATCCTGGGGGGCCGTACCTGCCGGTGTGGGGTTCTGGTTGCCAGCAGCAAAGTCATCTTCGGCGGGCACCTGGGGGGTTTCGGTCATGGGAACTGCTCCTTTCGACGGTGTAAGCATCCACCGCGAACCTGAGCATTCTATTTGGGTGCGCTGTGAGCCCACCGCCGTTTCTCGGCGAGCGTGTCAGCAGCCCGGCCCGCGCGGATTCGCCGTGCATTCGCGCTCCACCAGCACGGTGGTGGCGTCGCCCGCCGTCGCTGTGAGTCGGTTTGATTGCACCGCTAGCGTGCCGTTGAGCGGGCTCCAGGGGCCCACAGCGAAGCGGTATTCGACGGCGTAGATCACCGCAAGGTCGATGATGTAGGTGCCGGGCGCTCGATAGATGTGACTTCCGGATGTCGCGTCAAACTCTTCAACGCCCTGCGACTTCCACGTGCCGCCGGGAGTGGCAAGCGTGGCTGTGGTGCCGTCGCCGTAGCTCCAGCGCCAGCCGACGGGCGTGAAGCGCACCGACGCCGGTGTTCCCAGCAGCATGCCGTCGACAACCTGCGTGCCGCCCGTGGAGTAGAAGTTCGTGTCCAGGCCCACGATCATCCAGCCGTTGGGTTGCATCCCCGCGACCCCCGCCACCGGGCGAAAGTTGGCGATGTCCGTGAGGGTCACCGGCTGGGTCGGCACAACCGGCGCGCCCGGCACTGTTTTGCCTGGCCCGAAGCCCTGGCACTTGTCGTTGAGTACAGGAAACTTGCAGCCGCCGTCATCGCCCGCTGAACCCTCGTCGACGCCGTCACCGTTGCCGTTGCCGTTGCCGCCGCCTGGCTGCTGGGGCGATCCCGGCTGAGTGAGGTCGATGCCGAGTGTGACATCCTCGTCGCCGACTCCTGCGGATACGTCGCCGGGGCAACCGGTCGTCTGATGAACTTGAGGTGAGCATTCACCTCCCGCTGCTAGCGATGCGGGAAGCAGAGAAAGAGAGGATATGACCAGAACTAGGGATCCAACACGAGCCAATGAACTCATCAGCATGGGTCGTTGCTCCAAACCTCTCGGCTGGACAGGAAAAGACTGGGCCTATTGCCATCTGAATCAAAAGTCGCTTGGAAAGTTGTCGAGTTTGGACGGTCAGGTGAAACTATAGAAATCTTCGAGCTATCGAGGACATCCACAGCGGATATGTCTTCGCAAACGTAGATGACAACTGCTTCCCTGCCTCCAACTTCCGAATAACTTTGCAATGTGGCTCCTCGGAAGACCGTGCCGCCTGTACTCACCCAGCCCTTGGCCTGCACCTCGGCAAATCCTTCCACGGACGCCTTTAGGAATTCACCAGTAGCTACAGACGACATCCGCTCGGGGTCCTTACCGCCTTCAACAAAAATTTGATCCGACAGCGTCACGTACGCGGCATAGGCAGCCGTGGCGGCGGCCAGCGCCTCCTCTTCAGAGGCGAACACCGGGGTTGAGCTGGGCTCCGGGGTCGGTGTGTTGGTTGACTGCTGCGGGACGCATCCACTCAACAACAGCACGGCGAGCGCGACGGCGGCAATCGAAGTGGGTGCGCGCATTCCCACACGCTAGCGCGGACGGGCGGGGTGCGTCCGAAAGTTTCCACACTCTTAAGGCCAGCACCCTCGCTAGAAGGAGTACCCGCCCGCATGGCACTGATCGGTCACCGGTCTCATCCCTGCCAAATGAAGGAGTTGAGGCCGATCCGGCGGCTTTCGCCGCATGATCACGGCAAGCGCCCACATATCTCCTTCATTTGGCAGTGGGGAGGGGCGGAAGGGTAGCGTGCGGCCCGTCGCCGTAAGCTCGAGGCGTGAACGTGTCGGGGTCCTGGGAGCGCGCCGCCCGCGGTGCCATGCTGCTCGGGGCGGATGGCCAGCTGCGGCAGACGATTTTCGGCGAGATGTCTGCGCTGGCGGCCAGCACGGGGGCAATAAATCTGGGGCAGGGCTTCCCCGATGAAGACGGCCCGATTGAGGTGCTGGATGCCGCCCGCCGCGCCATCACGGACGGCATCAACCAGTACCCGCCGGCGCTCGGCATGCCGGTGCTGCGCGAAGCGATCGCCCGGCACCAGCAGCGGTTCTACGGAGTGCGGATCGACCCCGATCGGCAGGTTCTCGTCACTGCCGGAGCCACCGAAGCCCTCGCCGCGACCATCATGGCACTCACCGTGGAACGCGACGAGGTCGTCACACTCGAGCCCTTTTACGACGCGTATGGCGCCATGATCGCCTACGGCAAGGCCACCCACGTGACGGTGCCACTGCGCGCACCGCACTTTCAGCCCGATCACGATGACCTGCGCACGGCGATCACCGACCGCACCCGTCTCATCCTGATCAATAGCCCTCACAACCCGACCGGCGCCGTGCTGCCGCGCGACACTCTCGAGCTCATCGTCGAGCTGGCGCACGCCCATGACGCGATCATCGTCGCCGATGAGGTGTACGAACACCTCACCTTCGGGGTCGAGCACATTCCCATCTCCAGCCTTCCGGACGCATTCGAGCGCACGGTCACCATCTCGAGCGGCGGCAAGACGTTTAGCGTTACCGGCTGGAAGATCGGTTGGATCGTCGCGCCCGAGCCGCTCATCCAGGCGACCCTCGCGGTCAAGCAATACCTGACCTACGTCAACGGAGCACCGTTCCAGCCAGCCATTGCGGTGGGGCTGGGGCTGCCCGACGAGTTCTTCCGCTCCGTGGCATCCACTCTTCAGCATAAATGCGCCATTCTCAGTGCCGGGCTCACCCAGGCCGGCTTCACGGTCAGCGCGCCCCAGGCCGGTTACTTTGTGATTGCGGATGCCGCTGCGCTCGGCGTCACCGATGCGGCCGAGTTCTGTCGCGCCCTCCCCGCCCTCGCCGGGGTCGCTGCTGTTCCTGTGAGCGCCTTCGTGCATCCGGACCGCCGCGACGGGTTTGAGACCCTCCTTCGGTTTGCATTCTGCAAGAAGGTCGAGCTGCTCGAGCGCGCGGCGAGCCAATTGGCCGGGCTGACGCTCGCCTAACGCTCGACTGCCTGAGCGAGCCGCAGCGCGTCAGAGCGGGTGGGTGCCGAACCGGCGCAACGCGAGCGCCGGGTTGATCTGGCGGACGGCAGCGACGCGCTCGGACGAGACCTCCGCGACCGCGATACCGGCTTCCTCGCCGATCGTCACCAACTCGACGCCCATCGGGTCGACGACCATGCTGTTGCCCACGCCAATCGGCGGGGCATGATCTGCTGCAGCCACGTAGATCGTATTTTCCAGCGCGCGGGCGGTGACGAGCGTGCGCCAGTGATGCTCCTTGAGCGGGCCGCGCACCCACTCCGCAGGCACGAGCACAAGGTCGGCGCCGGCGTCGACCAACCGGCGCGACACCTCCGGAAACCGAATGTCGTAACAGGTCTGCATCCCGACGGTGAACCCCTCCCACGCAAAGGTCTCGGGCGGCGCAATATCCCCGGCGCGCACGATGTCAGACTCCTGCTGCCCGAACGCGTCGTAGAGGTGCAGCTTGCGATAGGTGGCCTCGACGACCCCGGCCGGTGAGACGGCGACGATCGTGTTGGAGAAGTGCGAGGCATCCACTGTTTCCAGCATGCCTGCCACCAGGTGGATTCCCAGGGAGACCGCGATCGAGCACAGCGCGTCGACAAATGGCCCGTCGAGCGGCTCGGAGGCGGCAATCGATGCGGCGCCCGCCTCGATCTCGAAGAAGGAGGAGTATTCCGGGAAGACGACGAGGGTCGCCCCGCGTGATGCCGCCGAACTCGCAAACGAGTGGATGACGGCCAGATTGGCAACCGCATCCGGGCCGGGAGCGAACTGGCACACCGCAACGAAACTCACGCGGAATGCCACCAGTCATCGAACGGCGAGACCGGCGCCGTGCGCTTGTGCCGCGTGTTGATGTAGCGCGTCTCAATGGCCACCGCCACTCCTTCGGCGACCTGTTTGCCCTCCAGATAGTCGTCGATGTCGGCATAGCTGAGGCCCAGGTTCGCCTCATCGGTCTGGCCGGGAGTATCGTCGAGCAGGTCGGCGGTTGGCGCCTTCAGGTATAGGCGCTCGGGTGCTCCGAGATGCTTGAGAAGCGAGCGACCCTGGCGTTTATTGAGGCCGGTCAGGGGCAGGATGTCGGCGCCGCCGTCGCCGAATTTGGTGAAGAACCCGGTGACGGCTTCTGCTGCGTGGTCGGTGCCCACGACCAGCAGGCTCGACTGGCCAGCGAGCGAGTACTGCGCCACCATGCGGGACCGCGCCTTGACGTTGCCCTTGGTGAAGTCGAGCATCTCGGCGCCCATCGCATCGAGATACTCGGCCTCGATACCGTCGACGGCGCGGCGGATGTTGAACGTGACCAGGTGGTCGGGGCTGATGAAGGTCAGCGCGAGTTGCGCGTCATCCTCGTCAGCCTGAAGGTTGTACGGCAGCCGCACGGCCGTGAACTCGGCCTGCGTACCCTCGGCGCGCAACTCGGCCACAGCGAGCTGGCAAAGCCGCCCGGCGAGCGAGGAATCCTGCCCTCCGCTGATGCCGAGCACGAAGCCGTGAGCGCCGCTGGAGCGAAGGTACTCCTTGAGAAAGTCGATGCGCATCCGCACTTGGTCAGCCTCAACAATGGCGGGCTGCACATTCAGGTCGTAGATGATTCGTGCCTGGAGAGGTGTCATTTACCAAATTTACCTCCACCCCGAGCGGGATGTGTGTCGTGCGCATTACGACCGCCTGTGTTACACCTGTGATAGGTAATATCAGGCCGTGACGTACCTGCCAGACTTCATCCGGATCCGGTGGCAGCGCCCCAGTCTTGACCCGACGACGCCGTCGCTCGCAGTGCTCAGCCCCGAGGAACTGACCCGGGTCGGTGATCGCGGCTTTATCCAGGCAAGGATGCTGCTGCGCGAGCTCGCGGGCGAACTTCTGTGTCTCGACCCGGCAGCCGTGCCGCTCAGCGCCACCTGCCCGGACTGCGGCGGGCCGCACGGCCAGCCGCGCATCCCGGGGCTAACCGTGAGCCTGTCGCGCTGTGCCGCGGCGATCGTTGCGGTCGCAGCACTCGAGGGGAGCGTTGGGGTCGACGTCGAGCCGCTCGGGGGCACGGCCGAGCGGGACGCTGCCATTGCGGACGTGGCCGGCGGAGGCGGCATCCGGCACTGGACCAGCGTCGAAGCGGCCCTGAAGGCCGACGGGCAGGGGCTGCGCGTGGACCCCCGGGGCGTGAACGTCACGCGAGTGAGCGCGACGGTGGGCGACGCGCGGTACGAGCTGTGGCATCCGGAGCTCGCTGGCGACCTGCAGACGACGGTCGCCTGGCGAGCCTGAGATGCGGGTGCGCAGCATCGACAGCGCAGTTGCCGCGGTTTACCCCTCGGCAAAACTGCAGCAACTGCACTGTCGATGTGAAGCGAGACTCGGAAAGGCGCCCTACGGCAGCCGCGGCACCGAAGTGCCGAACAGCCAGCCGTCGAAGAGCTGCTCGAGCGGGCCCTCGACGTAGCCGGCGGCAAGCGCCCTGAAGTCGTCGGTATCGGCAACCCCGAAGCGATAGGTGGCAACCCATTCGCGCAGTAGCCCGAAGAACGGCTCGTCCCCGACGGTGCGCCTCAGTGCGTGCAGCGTGAGGGCGCCGCGCTTGTAGACCCGATCATCGAACATGAGAGCCGCTCCCGGGTCGCCGAGGATAATGTCGGCGGGCTGCCCGACGAGGTGCCGGCGAAACTGCCTGGCCAGGGAATCCGCCGATGGCCCGCCCTGGTGTTCAGACCACAGCCACTCTGAGTAGCAGGCGAAACCTTCGTTGAGCCAGATGTGTTTCCACGAGGCGAGGCCGACGCTGTTTCCGAACCACTGGTGCGCCAGCTC
This sequence comes from Salinibacterium sp., assembly GCF_031364185.1. Taxonomy (NCBI): domain Bacteria; kingdom Bacillati; phylum Actinomycetota; class Actinomycetes; order Micrococcales; family Microbacteriaceae; genus Salinibacterium; species Salinibacterium sp. Next base: position 11,769 of record NZ_JANLVV010000352.1, read on the forward strand.
GTGCGCGACGAGCCGCTCGACCAGGCCCACACCGCCGGCGTGGTTTGATCCGAAGATCGCCATTGCCTGGGCTTCGAGAGGAATCTCGAGCACGTCCGGGGTGACGATGACCGTGTACTCCGGGAACGGATACGGTCCGAACGAGGCCTCGAAGAACTCCATCATGGAGGGAAGTCCGGAAAAGTCTGCGAGCACGCCCTCCTTGAGCGCTGGCGGATACACCAGAGCGCCGGTAACACGTCCAAGGGCAAGCTCGGTACGCACGTAACGCCCGATCTGCAGCGTGACGAGGTAGCTGGCCGTCGGCTCGGCCTGCTCGAACACCCACTGCCCGCGGCCCGAGCTCACGCGGTAATGCGTCTGCACGCCCGTGCCGACCACCGTGTACCCCTGTTCGGCGGATACCCGG
>NZ_JANLVV010000353.1:0-1110 GCF_031364185.1 Salinibacterium sp.
CCGGGTATCCGCCGAACAGGGGTACACGGTGGTCGGCACGGGCGTGCAGACGCATTACCGCGTGAGCTCGGGCCGCGGGCAGTGGGTGTTCGAGCAGGCCGAGCCGACGGCCAGCTACCTCGTCACGCTGCAGATCGGGCGCTACATTCGCACCCCGGTTGCTCTCGGTGGCGTGGCCGGGGCCCTCGTTTACCCTGCCGACCTGCGCGAGGGCGTGCTCGCAGACTTCTCGAAGCTCGGCGCGATGATGGAGTTCTTCGAGGCCTCGTTCGGACCGTATCCGTTCCCGGAGTACACAGTCATCGTCACTCCGGACGTGCTCGAGATTCCCCTCGAGGCCCAGGCGATGGCCATCTTCGGGTCGAACCATGCTGGCGGCGTCGGCCTGGTCGAGCGGCTCGTAGCGCACGAGCTGGCGCACCAGTGGTTCGGAAACAGTGTCGGCCTCGCCTCGTGGAAGCACATCTGGCTCAACGAGGGCTTCGCTTGCTACTCGGAATGGCTGTGGTCCGAACACCAGGGTGGACCGTCGGCGGATGCCCTCGCCCGGCAGTTCCGCCGGCACCTCGTCGGGCAGCCCACCGACATCATCCTCGGTGACCCGGGACCGGCCCTCATGTTCGATGACCGCGTCTACAAGCGTGGCGCCCTCACGCTGCACTCCCTGCGGCGCACCATCGGGGACGAGCCGTTCTTCCTGCTGTTGCGCGAATGGGTTGCCACCTACCGCTTCGGGGTCGCCGATACCGACGACTTCAGGGCGCTTGCCGCCGACTACGTCGAGGGCCCGCTCGACCCGCTCTTCGACGGGTGGCTGTTCGGCACTTCGGTGCCGAGGCTGCCGTAGGGCCGCGTTGGTTACTCCCGCTGCCGCGCTGCCTTCCGCCTCCTCTCGCCGAGACCGCTCAAACTGCTGCTACCGCCGCCGGCATAACAGCAGTGTGCGCACTCTCGATCCTCCATCAGGCTCGCCAGGCGACCGTCGTCTGCAGGGTGGCATCGAGCTCCGGATGCCACAGCTCATACCGCGCGTCGCCCACCGCCGCGACCTACGTCGTGACGCGGGCTCGCATCGTGGCGGCGTCGCTCCATCCGCTGGAGACGACCGCG
>NZ_JANLVV010000291.1:0-2362 GCF_031364185.1 Salinibacterium sp.
GCATGTGTCTGACGTGAGGATTACACTCGCCGCATGGAAACCGATCAGCTATTCCTCGCCTCGGATGCCGCCCTTCGCAGCGTCATCGACCGCATCGACCCCGCGGACCTCGACAAACGCGCTCCCGCGGAGTGGTCGAGCGCCGTTGACCCCACCATCCGTGACATCCTGCGAGCGCACGCCTACGACGAGGCCTGGGTTCCTGGCATGCTCGCCGGTGCCTCGATCGCCGACGGTGACGACTTTCGCGGCCGAGACCTACTCGGAGACGATCCGATCGCCGCCTACGACGCGCTAAATGATGCTGCTAACACCGTCGTGCGCGCTGGCGTCGCCCCGGGCGCGATATTCCACTTCCAGTACGGTGACTACCCAGCGGAGGAGGGTCTTGTACACCTGGCGCTCTATCGCGCGTTCCAGGCATGGCTTATCGCGAAACATCTCGGCATCCCATTCCACCTGTCTAACGAGATCGTCGCCGGGATGACGGCCCACGTCCTGCCCCATGCCGACGAGTGGCGCAGCTTCGGGGTTTTCCCGCCCGCGATTGAACCGCCGGCCGATGCCGATGATGAGACTCGGCTGCTCTGCGCCGTGGGGTACTGGGTTCCCTAACGCTACCTAGTCAGCGGGGTCTGGCGATTCAGCGGGGTCTGGCGATTCAGCGGGGTTGTGGTGCGCGAACGTCGCGAGGAGCTCACCGATGCGGTGGTCGCTGTCGAGTGGATGCCGCAGCGGCATGGCCGGGTTGAGCCGGTAGCTGTTGCGCCGGCCCTCCCGCTCGCGCTCCAGGTATCCGGCCTCCTCTAGTTCGGAGACGATGCGCTGCGCGGCTCGTTCCGTGATGCCCACCTGCGCTGCGACATCCCGAATCCGCACGTTGGGGTTGTCGGAGACGCACATCAGCACGTGAGCGTGGTTGGTGAGGAATGTCCACTGTGCCATGCCGCAACTCTGCCACATATCTCGCTAAAGCCTATTCCGGATTCATAATACGTGTTATGGTTTTCCTGTTTTGACAGACACCTATGAACGGGATGCCGATGACCGAAGTGACGCTGGTGCTGCTGACGATCGGACTACCCCTCGCGGCCGCTGCGATCGCGGCGGTCGGCACCCGCTGGGGCGGATCGCGCGATCTTCTCGCTCGAGTCGCCTGCGCCGCGGTGGGGATTGGCTTCGGCCTCTCCGTAGCTGTCACCGTCATGGTCATCAGCAGCGGAACGATCTGGGCTGACCTCGGACCGATACGGATCGCTGCCGATCCCCTCGCGGCTCTGATGTTGCTTCTCGTGCTCGGGCTGAGCGCCGTCATCCAGTCATTCGCGGTGCGCTACCTGAGAGGTGACATTCGGCAGGGCTGGTTCGTAGCCTCGGCCAACCTGCTCACCGGCTGCACCGCCCTGCTGGTGTGCGCTACATCCCTCGCCACCTTCGCCACAGCGTGGCTCGCCGCTGGTGCCGCGCTCCTGCTTTTGCTCGGCACCTACTCCCGGCTTTCCCAGGCGCAGGATGGGGTGCGACGCACGACAGTTCGATTCGCCATCGGCGATTCCGCCTTGGTTGCCGCGGTGGTGATACTGATGATTATCGCGGGTGGTGATGTTGCGCTCGACCGGCTCGGCGCCGTCATCATCACCCTCCCAATGCCGGTATCAACCGCAGTAGCGCTCCTGCTGGTGCTGCCAGCCCTCGCCCGGTCAAGCCAGATCCCGTTCCAGGGCTGGCTGCCGGCGACACTGGCCGCCCCGACACCGGTCTCGGCGCTACTGCACGCCGGGGTCGTGAACGCCGGTGCGATCCTGGTGATCCGGTTCGCGGCGGTGCTCGGCGACCAGGCCATCCCAATGACCGTGATATTCCTGGCGGGCGCCGCGACGCTCGTTTACGCTTCCGTGATTCGGCTCGTCAAGCCCGACGTGAAAGGCCGGCTCGTGTACTCGACCATGGCGCAGATGGGCTTCATGATGATGGCCTGCGGGTTGGGCGCCTTCACGGCGGCCGTGTTCCACCTCATCGCGCACTCCCTATTCAAGTCGACGCTGTTTCTCGGCGCAGGAACGGCCGTGCGTCGCCACGCCGAGCAGCGCGATTGGCCGACGCGCGAGGCGGTGCGAACGACGGTGGTGGTGGCATCCATCATGCTCGCCATCATTGTGCCTGCCGGAGCCCTGACGCTGGCTCGACTAACCATTGCACCGGATGTCTCGGCGGTCAGTCTCGCCCTGGTCGCTTTCGTCGCGCTCACCGGCGGTGTCACCCTCGGCGCCGCGCTGCTCGTGCGCTTTTCGCCTGGTACCGTCGCGATCGGGGTGACGTCCATCACTGCTCTCGCCTTCGGCTACACCGCCTTCCTGGCCGT
>NZ_JANLVV010000356.1:0-1827 GCF_031364185.1 Salinibacterium sp.
CCACGACCCTGTCAATCAGCGGCTCGAACCATTCGATAAGGGCGAGGCGTCGTGTGTTGCCGACGCGGATCCACACAATGGAGGGCGCATCTCCGCCAAATACGAGCATGCGGGGAAAATCCTCATCCTTCGTGACCAGCACTGCTTGTTTGTTCAACGCGTAACGCCACAAATCGAGGTCGGTCGCGTCTGCTGGACCGATATCGGTTACATGCTCAGCAATGTGGCCACGCGCGGATAGCATGCGGGCAAGCGCTGGCGGCAACTGAGCGTCGACAAGGAAACGCACAGGCTATGACGCAAGGACGATGGCGTGGTCGGTCTGTGCAGCGGCATACGCGAGGCATGCGCGGATGTCCTCGGCGGTGAGATACGGGTAGTCCTCCAGTATCTCTGCCTCAGAGGCTCCTTCCGCCAGAAGCGAAAGCACGTCGGTCACGCGAACCCGCGTGCCACGCACGACCGGGCGGCCGTGCACGACCTCCGGGTCAACGATTATGCGATCAAATAGCGCCATGCTCTAAGGCTACCGGCGGAGGGTATCTCTCGGTCAGAGAAGATCGCGGCATGCTTGTAAACTTCCGCCCGGTGGAGCGGCGGGTGTGTGTCACCGCCGCAGCTCGGCGGCAGTGTTCCTCGCGGTGCCGGGGATCGGGTAGGGCCACTGTTGCCGCCACCGTGGCCGTGCCGCGCACCCCGGTGCGCGCCCAGCCCACGGAATAGTCGCCCCCACCGCACTCTGAAAAGATAGCTACAGATGCCATTTCACGGAAGAATGATATTTTTAGCTTCCAGAAGGAGCAGACCATGGTGCAGCGCAGCTCAGTGCGCCGGGAGCGCTTGCTGCGAGAGTTCGGGGCAAACATCCGGCGCTGGCGGAGGGTAAACGGCACGACGGCCTCCGAGCTTGCTGAGCGGGCTTTCGTTACCAGGGCCACGCTGCGCGACATCGAGACCGGCACCGGCACAGCTCGCACTGATTCCCTGTTTGCCGTTCTGATGGCTCTGGGCATCGCTGACAGCATTGTCAGCGCGGCTGACCCTTACAACACCAGCGCTGCGCGCGCTCGCATCGACGAGATTCTGAGGAAGGGCGGCGAGCTGTGACCTCCCCGGGTGACATCGAAGTGCATCTCGGTGGTGGCGAGCACCCCATCCTTGTCGGTACCCTCAGATCGTCGTTTCAGGGTGGGCGCACGCTCGCCGGCTCGACTTTCGAGTACGCCAGGTCGTACCTGAACCTTGAGGCCGCCTACGCGATCTCACCTGACCTCCCTCTTACGGCCGGGCGACAGTACTCCCAGACGAACCAGGTGATCTTCGGCGCTTTCAGCGATGCCGCACCTGACCAGTGGGGAGAGAAGATAGTCGACGCAAACCATGCATTGCGACTAAAAACAGACCCGCAGTTGCCTCGCCGCCTTGGCGCGTTCGACTATCTCCTGGGGGTATCTGACGCCTCGAGAATGGGGGCACTGCGATTTCGCGACGCCGACGACTGGTGCTCTACTGAGCGCCAGGTGGCTAACGTGCACGATCTGGCGAGGATTGTTGCGGCCGCAAGCAGATATGAGGCTGACGAGGCGAGCGACGACGATGTCGAGTACTTGGGCGATATAGCCACCAGTCCCGGCGGGGCGCGCCCGAAAGCCAATGTGGTGCTTGCATCCGGTGAGCTGGCGCTCGCGAAGTTGCCGCACTCGAAGGATGGTGATGTCGATACTGAGGCGTGGGAGGCCCTGGCCCTGTCGATGGCGTCGAATGCGGGCATCCATATCTCGCCGTTCACCCTTCACGCGGTCTCGCATGAAAAATCGGTTTTGGTTG
>NZ_JANLVV010000012.1:0-1689 GCF_031364185.1 Salinibacterium sp.
GACGTCATCTTCGAGGTGGCGGGTATGCCCGCGGAACTTGGCGCCACCCCCGCCGTCGACCGGTGGCGGGTTCTGCTGAAGGAGCGCCGTGTCATCCTGTACCGCCTCCCCATCGAGAGGCTGTCACGGCTGCACCGCTACGACGACCTCCATAAGCGCATGATGGTGGAGAGTTGCGTGTTCAGGGCCGTCGCAGAACTGCTGGGCAAAGATCCGTGGGATCTGGCCCCCGACCGCTTTCGCCACCTGTAGAAAGCCGACCGCTCCGTCGGGGCGAGGTGGCGACCAGCCGCGGGTGCGTGAGCCCCGCTACGGGTAGACCGTGATCGGGCTCGACCCCACGCCGGGGGGGTGCACCGTGTACCGTGCCAGCATTCCGCCGCCGGAGAGGCTCACCGCGCCGTAGAGCTCGTCGAAGCCGCTGAGCCCGTAACTCGTGCCCGGCGTCACGGGTACCGTCGCTGAGCCTCCTGCCGGCACCGCGACGGGAACGTCGGCTCCGCCGGGCGACGTCAGTACGACTGCGGCGGCCACCGCCGTGGGGTTATAGAGGTGAAGGGTCGGCGCTGGTCCCGTGGACGCCGTGAACTGGGCGACCGAGTTCAGTGGCCGCGCCGCCGTGAACCACGCAAAATCGGTGGCCGCCGTCGCGGCGGACGTGACCCGCACGGAAGCGAGCGTGGCCGTCGATGATTCGATGGTGACCGTGTAGGAACCAGCCGCGAGCTCCTGGATCGGAACATCGGTGACCAGGCCGCCCGCAAGTTGGTAGTCGAATGAGGAGCCCGAGGCCGCGCCGTTCTCCGGCATCACGCTGATGGTGACGGGCACCGTTTCTTCGCCCGGGGCGAAAAGCCTCAGAACCGTGGCGAAGTCTTCCGGCACCTCGCTTGCGGTGCTCGAGTTACGCACCGCCTCCACCGCTTCGGGATCTGTGACGACCACGCCGGGGATCACGGTGACGGTCGCCGGCGCCGTCGTTGACTCGATGATGTCGATTCCGCCGGGAGCGAGGCCCCGCAGCACGGACTGTTGCAGGGTGGCATGCACCTGCCCACCGGCGCTGGTGACGTGGACGACCGGCGACACGAGACCAGGTTGAAAGCCCGCCAGCGACAGCACGCGCTGCCCGCTCGCCGGCACGATGATGCCCCTGGTGCCCGGCGCCAAAATCGGTCCGGTCTCGCCGAACAGCTGAAGGTCGACCGTCGCCGCCACCTCGGTCGGGTTTGTCAGGGTCAGCAGGGTGGTGCGCCCCACCGTGGTGGCGCCGCCCACGAGCCAACTATCGCCGAACGCTATCCCGCAGTCGGCCGCGGCCATCCCCACGCTGTCTCCGCTGTCGACCTGCTGGGACTGCGCCCCACTCAGCAGGATGCGCTGCGCCGGGTCTACCGCATCCGGTGGCGTGCTGATGATCGTGGGCGCCGCCTCCGACGCGCCGGTGCCAGCGTCTGACACCGCGGCAGGCACCGAGTCGACCGACCCCGAACTGCTGCCGGTGCGCACGTCGGCGCGTCCGATACCGGATGCCGACGTGGCATCCTGACCGCTGTCACTGGCCAGTCTCAGGATCGCACCGGGACACACGAGCTGCTGCGCCGTGGGCACGGGGGTGATGAGCGTGTCGGGCGCCGAGACCTGCACGGTGGGCAGCGGCAGCACCATGGATGCCGCGATCGTCACGGC
>NZ_JANLVV010000044.1:0-5204 GCF_031364185.1 Salinibacterium sp.
CCCGCGTGCACAGCGCACGCCTCGCCTATTATGACGCGGCGTTCAAAATCGTCAACGGTCAGAGCTTCAAGATGGAGGCATCCATCGCGAAGATGTTGGGCAGCGAGGCCGCGATGGACAACGCACGGGATGCCACTCAGATCTTTGGCGGATACGGATTCATGAACGAGAGCCCGGTCGCCCGCCACTACCGGGACTCGAAGATTCTCGAGATCGGGGAGGGCACCACCGAGGTGCAGCTTGCGGTCATCGCCAGATCCCTCGGCTTCGACGCGTTGTAGCGTCTCCGGTGTTCTCGGAGACGGATTTCATTCCGAGATGAACTCCTGGCGGACGGTTCCAGAGGTGGCGTCCGCGATGTAGCCGAAGTCTCGGTCGCTGTTCAGAATGATGGCGTCATTGACGACGGCGTATGCGGCGATGAGGCAGTCGAATGCTCCGGCCGCACGGATCAGCCCGCGATTCCAGAGTGCCTGCTGGATATCCAGCGCCTGGCTTTCCGTTGGGTGTGTCAATGCTGGTCGCAGCGTGTCCATGTCGCCACGGAGTTCTTCATACCCGGCGGCGGTGCGCGCCGAGTGGCAGTACTCCAAGACCTGTGGTGGGCAGGTTATGACGAGATCAGGTGCACCCCCTTCGTGCATCGTAAGGTCAGTGTCCTTGGCGACGTGAACGGCCGCCGACTGTTCGCTCGTTGCCGTGCTTATAGTTGCCCGTCAAGCGGGCCATCAGCTCCTGCGGATCCCGGCTCTCGACGTCCGCCAGGAATCGAACCGCAATAGCACCACGAAGAGTCGTCGCGCGGCGACCGTGGTGGCTGATCTGCACCTCGTCGCCGACGTTCTTATACGCGAAGCCATTGGGCAAGTTCGTCATACCTCAAGCTTCATCCATTCAAGACGGTAATCGCAACGAAGTGCGGGCGTTCGCTTCCAGGTGCAGTCGAAGACCCACCGAACGTATTCCAACCGAGAGGACCTGGACGCCTGTCGGATGCGGAGTGAGCTACGCGCTGATCCACGGGTTGACGAGCCGCAGATCGGTGTCGGTGAAGTCCTTCGTGTTTCGAGTGGCGAAGAGAGAGGCACCGGTAGACAGAGCGGTAGCGGCAATCATCGCGTCGGCCATCCCGATTCGATGTCCGAGTTGCTCCCGTTGCCCCACAATCCGACCGTACTCAAGTGATGACGACACGTCGAAAGGTAGGACCCGGTCAGCGAAGTCAAACTCGAGCATGTCCGCAATCGCCGAGGCGATGCGCATTCTTCGTTTACCGGATGCCATGCGTTCGACACCATAAAACAGCTCAGCTGCCGTGACAGCAGTGATGCAGAGGGTGGATGCCTGTTGAGCATCGAGCCACGAGACCACATGCACATCCGGTTCGGCATGCATTAGCTCGGACACCACGTTCGTGTCCAGGACGATCATGCGTCGAAAGCTACGGCACGTGGTTTGTCATCGAGACGACTGCCGCCATCCCAGTCGAGCGTCGCGAACCTCTCGCGAATCCGGCTTCCCAGCCCTGGGGCCGCCTCGCCTGAGCGCGCGCACGGCCGATGCGAGGATTACGCGCGCTTCCGCCTCCGTAGAGCGGCCATGCTCAACACCGAGCGCCTTCAGGGCATCCTTAGTTTCAGAGTCAAGATTTCGAACAGTCAGTGTGGGCACAACGACCACCTCCAAGCCTAATGCTAGCAAAATGAATGCACGCGTGGAGGCTGGTAAGCCGATTCAGCAAAAGGAGCAGGACTAGTTACCCGAGGTGCGGCGTTGCGTCTCGTCGAGAATCGTGCACGGCGCGAGTGGGCAGGTGCACGCTGACGGCGAGGCCGAGGCCGAGCTTGTTGTCGAGCGCGACACTGCCGCCCGCCACCTCGACGAGCCCTGCCACGATGGCTAGCCCGAGGCCAGCGCCCTCGCCATGCCGCGAGGCATCCGCGCGAGAGAACCGGTCGAAGGCGTGAGGAAGAAACGACTGCTCCATGCCGCCCGCGTCGTCTGTCACCGCGAGGGTGACATGATCGCTGCCAGAGGTGAGCGCAAGCAGCACCGAACCCCGGGCATCCATTGCCGCCAGCGCATTGCTCACAAGGTTGTCGCAGATTCGACCGAAATCCGCCGGGCTGATCGCCACCCGGGCATCGGGAGCCCCGGGATCGTCTCGGTAATCGATCTGGATGTCGCGGGCCCCAACGTGGAGGCGACCGCGGTCGGCCGCATCCGCCAACTCGGCACCCAACTCGAGCAGCGTGGCCGACCCGGGAACGGTCTGTGCGTCGATTCTCGACAGCTCCAGCATCGATGTCGCCAGGCCCGCCAGGCGGGAGACGGTCGCCTGCGCCGCGCCGACATCTTCTCGCATCTGGCCGAGCGACGACGCCTCGGCCTGTGCCAGCTCAAGCTGGGTCTGAAGGATCGCGAGGGGCGTTCTGAACTCGTGGCTCGCGTCGGAGACCACCTGCCTCTCGCGCTCGGCTGAGGCCCGCAGCTGCTCGATCAGTTCGTTCAGAGTGTGCGCAAGGTCGGCAATCTCGTCGCGGGCCGGGCCCACCGGCAGCAGCTCCGCACCGGGCGATCGCATGAGAGACGCGGCACTGACGCGCAGCTTCGTCACGGGGCTCAGCACCGCGCTGCCGATCAGCCACGAGGCCGCGCCGAAGGCGAGATTGATGGCGGCGATACTCGTGATGAGCAGAATCAGAACCTGATTCAGGATGCCGTCCTGAACGTCATTCTCGCTCGCTGAGATGACGTGCCAGGTGCCCTGAGTCGTCGCTACCGCGGTGACCCGAACCAGATAACGCGAGGAGTTCACGCTGATGGTGCGGGTGCCTGGTGCCGCAATGAGCTCGTCCAGCCGGACGCCGAGACCAGGAGGAAGCGTATTGATGTTGGCGAGTCCGGCCGGGTTTGTCACCGCAACCAACTGCCCGGATCCGGGAGGATCGAGCGACTCGGTCGGATCGAGCGCCAGCGCGGTGAGGTACGGGGCTTCGACATTCTCCAGTACGGCGACCTGGCCGTCGCTGACGATGCGCTGCACCTGGCTGAAGATCAGGATGCCCGACACGATAGAGATGAGTGCTGCGATGAGGAGGCTGCCACCGGTGATCCGGGCCCGAATGCCCAGGCGCGCCCACCTCATGACGGAATCGCGACCAGCTGGAAGCCGACGCCCCGCGAGGTCGTGATCCTGACCGGCGCTTCGACTGCATCCAGTTTCCTCCGTACGTAGCTGACGTACTGATCGACGATGTTGGCGTCAATGTGGTCTGCCGAGCCCCACAGCGATTCGAGTATGTCGGCCCTGGGTACGACGCGGTCAACGTTGTCCGCAAGCAACCGGAGCAGATCAAACTCCGTGCGGCTGAGGCGCAGTTGCCGACCCGCGCAGGTGATCTCGCGTCGGATCAGGTCGATGTGAAGCGACCCGACGTCGAGGTCGAGCCGGGTGGCGCCGATGGAATCCCGGCGTCGCAGAGCCCTCAGCCTTGCGGCCAACTCGGCGAAGGCGAACGGTTTCGTGAGGTAATCATCTGCCCCCGCATCCAAGCCCCGAATGCGGTCGTCGACGGCATCCCTCGCAGTAAGTAGCAGGATCGCGATCCCCTGCACCTGCTCACGGAGGCGCCGGCAGAGTTCGAATCCAGACATGCCGGGGAGCATGACATCAAGCACAGCAATGTCGTACGGCTCGCCATTGCTGAGGGTGATGGCGTCAATGCCATTATCGGCAAGGTCAACCACATAGCCCTCATGGCGAAGCCCGCGGGCGAGGAGAGCTGCCATTTCTGGCTCGTCCTCGACCACGAGAATGCGCAGGTCCACGTGATCCACCTTCCCTCCGCAGGTGTCCTGAAGCTTACGGCTATGCAGCAGCCGGAACTAGTTCATCGCTCTCGACCGTCGCGAGTGCGCGCTGGCGACGCACCTTCACTCCGAGGTAGGTCGCCACACCGATAATGACAACGAGGAACACGGCGCTCGTTACGGTGGTGCCCAACCCTAGCCCGCCGGCGGCCGGGTCCTGCGCGAGCAAATCACCCATAGATGCCCCGAGCGGCCTGGTGAGAATGTATGCCGCCCAGAAGCATGCGACGACGTTGGCACGGAAAGCAAACCTCGCAATGGCGATGACGCCGATCAGGGCCGCGAAGAGAATCGTTCCGACGAGGTAGCCGAGTCCGAATCCCTCGGTGATCAGGTCTCCCGCGGCCGTTCCCAGCGAGAAGGTGAACAGGATGGCTACCCAGTAGAACGCCTCCCGCCGGCGAGTGAAAATGCTATGGATCGAGAGGGTGCGCTCGCGGGCGAACCAGATGCCGAAGGTGACCGCCAGCAGGGCCGAGAAGACAACCGTGCTCAGCCACAGCTGCACTCCGAATACGTCGGTCAGGGTGTCGGTGAGCAGCGTTCCGACGACGCTGATCAGAACTACGACGCTCCAGTAGACACCCGAGGCGTACCGTTTGGTCATGAACTGGGCAATCAGCACGACGATAAGCAGTCCCGTCATCACCCACGACGTGATGGCGAGCCCCAGCCCGAGAGTCGTGTTGAGGTAGTCGGCCACCGTTTCGCCGGTCGTCGTCGACAGGATCTTGATCACCCAGAATGCAAGGGTGACCTCAGGCACCCTGTTGAACAGGATGGTGCGAATGTGGTCGGAGAGTGTGTTTGTCATGGCACCACCTTGGCGACCCTGGCTTACCCTCAGCCGCGAAATCAGGGGATCGCCGATGAGCGTTCTTTCAGGATGCATCGACCGGAGCTCGCGCGGTGGACAGCGGCCGCGACTGCTGCGACACGAGCAGCGCCACCGAATAGGTGCCCCGCGACGTTCAGTAGATCGATGACGCCGCCGCTCAAGTTCGTGAAGCTCGCTGGGCGCTAACTTGAGGAAAATGCGGACGATTGAATGTGGACAGCTGTTGTCGCACAGGATGAACGTTGAGCGGGCTTAATCCCGGGCGGCTCGACCGGGCGCTCATCGCGCCCAGTGAGTGGGCCGCTTCACCCCTTCGGGTAACAGGGTGTTGGCATCGCCGTTGGCCGCATTTACTTGCATCTGAGTGAGGAAAATCGCCTCAGAAAGATCGGCGCCGCTTACATCGGCGTCGCGTAGATCGGCAGCGATGAGATCGGCACGCCGCAAGTCTGCCTCTCTCAAGTCGGCCCCGATTAGCCAGGCCCCGCGAAGA
>NZ_JANLVV010000071.1:0-1845 GCF_031364185.1 Salinibacterium sp.
GACGTCAGACCCACCGGCCAGCTCCCGCCCCCACGCGAGAGCCTTCTGCGGCGTCGCGGCGATGAACTCGAAGCGGGTGCCATTGGCGAACTCGATCGGCGGGCGCTCCCGGTGCGTCAGCACCAGCACCGGCACGCGAAACGGCGGCTCATCGCCCCACCAACCCCGCCAATCCGGATCGCTCGGAAACGCATGCAGCCCGAACATCCCGGCGCCCATGATCTCCGCACCAACCCCGACGAAGTACGCCGCCGCGTAGCGATCGTCGACACCGGTCGTCCCCTCGCCCGACGTCTCGCCCAGCACCCGCTCGCGCATCGTCCTCGTGGCAAGGTAGTGCGCTACGAGCCTGCCCCAGTCCTCGCCCATCGGATTCTCGGGCGACTGATTAGCCGGCATCACAATGCCATCCAGCGAGAGGTTGAGGTCGATGCGAACCGTCATGGGGTCCCTCCGGAGTCTGGGTCTAGTCATTGACGTTGCCAGACCCGTGCGGCAAGGTCAACGCTGTTTGATGATGGATGCCGCGGCTGCGCGTCAGCGAAGATCGACGTCTCCGCGCCGCAAGTGTGAGTAACGAACCGCAGTACTTACACTTAGCCCGCTGGGCATGAGTTAGACGCAAGGCGATTGCTCCCCCCGGGCAAGCCAACTCAAATGTCATCTAACCGTGCAGCAGACCCGCCTGGTAGTTCATGTGCCTTTGTTCATCCTCACGGCCGCCCTCGCCTGGAGGCTGCCAAGCGGACACCCCCTCGCCTCTCGTCCCGCCACCATCTCGCAGCTGTTCGGCGTCGTCTTCGCCTACGCGAGCACACCACCGTTTAGCGAGCTGCAGCCATTCGTCCCGCTCGTCATTGCCGTGCAGGCAGCCGTCCTCGTCCTACTGTGGGTGCCACCGGCGTCCCGCGCCTTCTTCGTAGATCGCCCGATGTCCAGCCGATCCCGAAAACGCGCACCCCTCCGCGATTCCCGGGGTATGTCTCAGGCAGACCCTGAAAGACCCGCTTCGCCCCCCCACCATGGATCGAATCAACTAGTAATCTCGGTCGTGAAGTCGTCAGGTCACACGGGAGGAAGTTCGGCGTATTCGTCGATGATGATGCTTTTGCCGGGCTGTTGAACGCTTATATGGCCGGCGAGTCCACCGTCAACGCTGCGAAAGCGCGTCTTGCCCGAGGATACCCAGACGGCTCTGAGGTGCGAAGAGGCGGCCGCCGTTAATATTCTCCGAGACGGAGGCGTCGTCGCGGTACCTCCATTTGCGGTGGGCGAAGGCGGTGGCGAAATCCCGAAAATGCCCGCTTTCCCGGCGCAACACGCGCATTTGGTCTCGCGACTCCCCCCACGCCGAGGCGGGGCGACGGCGAGCCGCGCATCGTCAATGGATTCGGCGAGAATCTCGGCTCGCTGCGGCGCGATGAGTTCAGCATCCGCGGCGCCAGTCAACCCCAAGGGTCGCGTGACAAATCACGGAGTTTCACGGTGCCGACGCGCGTTGCGCTGCACTAGGTGGCCGGGTCTCTGTCATTTTTCCGTGACTGGCGACAGACCTGGGGGCAAGCGAGTCGATGGCGTTGCCTTGCTGATCGACGGCATGTCGGGATACGAGGCTTTGTCCCCACTGCGCACACGAGCAACGGGACGGCCCCGAAAGGGACCGCCCCGTTGCGTGTCTGCCTGGAGGCAGAACTACTACGGCAGAAGCACCGCGTCGATGACGTGGATCACGCCGTTGTCGCAGACGATATCAGCGGTGACGACAGTCGCGCCGTTGACCTTCACACCGTCTTTGAGGTCGAAGTGCAGCTCGGCACCGTTGACCGTGGCGGCAGCCATGCCGTC
>NZ_JANLVV010000078.1:0-1822 GCF_031364185.1 Salinibacterium sp.
GGGCACTTCGAGCTCGGTTCCCCGCACGGAGGCATGGGTCATCATGGAGGGATAGCAGACCAGCGATTCGACGCCACCGAGCGACTCGGCCAACTGGAACAGGGTGGTCGATTCCGCGAAGGTGCGAGCCGCTGCGGCGCCCGCGCTGACGGCCACAGACAGCATCCCTCCGAAGGCGCGCATCTGCTTCGCGGCAATGTCGTGGCCTGGATGAGTGTCGAGTCCGGGGTAGTAAACAGCGTCGAGCTGTGGATGCCCCACCAACGCACCCGCGATGGTGAGGGCGTTCGACGAATGCCGTTCGGCACGCACTGCAAGCGTCTTGATGCCTCTGACGGTGAGCCAGGCATCCATCGGACTGGATACGGCACCGACCGCAAACTGCAGGAATCCGACCTTCTCGGCGAGCGCGTCATCGTTGAGGACGAGCGCCCCACCGAGCACGTCCGAATGACCACCGATGTACTTCGTCGTCGAATGCATGACCACATCGGCTCCCAGAGAGAGCGGCTGCTGAAGGTAGGGCGAGGCGAAGGTGTTGTCGACGACGACGAGTACGTCGTGCTCATGGGCAATGCCGGCGAGCGCGGCAATGTCGCTGATCTTCATGAGGGGGTTGCTGGGAGTCTCGACCCAGAGCACCTTTGTCGTCCCGGGTCGGATGGTGGCGCGTACCGCATCCACATCGCTCATGTCGACCGTGGAGAGCGAGACGCCCCACGGCACGTGCACACGATTGACGAGTCGGTGGGTGCCTCCGTAGACGTCGTTACCCATCATGATGTGGTCGCCCGGAGCCAGCGCCGCGCGCAGCAGCGTGTCTTCTGCCGCGAGTCCGGAAGCAAAACTGTAGGCGTGCGCACCGCCCTCGAGCGAGGCCAGGAGAGCCTGCAGCGAGTCGCGGGTGGGGTTACCACCGCGAGCGTACTCGTAGCCTCCGCGAAAGCCGCCGATGCCATCCTGCACAAACGTCGACGTCATATAGATCGGAGGCACCACGGCGCCGGTGGTCGGATCAAACTCCTGCCCGGCATGAATGGCTCGGGTGGAGAAAGCGTGCTCGTCGTTCACAGTGGTTCCTTCTGATGCTCAGGCGCTGAAGAAGGTCAGCAGGTCGTGTCGGGTCAGCACCGCGACGGGCTTGCCGCCGTCGGTGACCAGCAGGGCGTCGGTGGCGGAGAGCGCGATCCGTGCCGCGCTGACCGGTTCGTGCACACCGATTAAACCCAGGGGCGCTCCGACGAATTCCCGCACGGCATCGGTCATCTTCGCGCCGCCCGTGAACACCGCATCCATGAGCGAACGCTCATCGATAGCCCCGCTCACCTCACCGATGACGACGGGTGGTTCGGCGGTGAGCACAGGCATCTGTGAGACCTCGTACTTGGTCATGATCTCGATCGCATCGCGAACCGTATCCGTGGGATGCACGTGCACGAGCTCCGGCAACGAACCGGTCTTTGATCGCACGACGTCGCCGACGGTTTTCTCATCGGTAACGGAGGCGAATCCGTACGACCGCATCCACTTGTCATTGAAGATTTTGCCCAGGTACCCGCGCCCGCCATCCGGCAGCAGCACAACCATGACGTCATCGGCGCTGAGCAATCGGGCGGCCTTCAGTGCCGACGCCACGGCCATTCCGCTCGAACCGCCCACCAGCAGGCCCTCCTCGCGGGCGAGTCTGCGAGTGAGATCGAACGATTCGGCATCGGATGACGCGATCACCTCGTCGACGACGCTCGGGTCGTACGCCTCGGGCCAGAAATCCTCGCCAACTCCCTCGACGAGGTAGGGCCGCCCCGTGCCGCCGGAGTACACC
>NZ_JANLVV010000084.1:0-9976 GCF_031364185.1 Salinibacterium sp.
CCGCCCCGGCGTCACGGCCAAAGACATCATCCTGGCGATCATTGCGCAGATCGGCACGGGCGGCGGGCAGGGTTATGTGCTCGAATTCCGCGGCAGCGCCATCCGGTCTCTCTCGATGGAGGGCCGCATGACGATCTGCAATATGTCGATCGAGGCCGGTGCGAGGGCCGGCATGGTGGCTCCGGATGACACCACCTACGCCTATCTGAAGGGTCGCCCCCACGCGCCCCAGGGCCAGGATTGGGACGATGCCGTCGCCTACTGGAACACACTGGCCACCGACCCCGCCGCCGTATTTGATGCCGAGGTGTATCTCGATGCCGACACTCTGGAGCCGTTCGTGACCTGGGGCACCAACCCGGCCCTGGGGGTATCGCTGAGCGACTCTGTGCCGAATCCGGCTGACTTTTCCGACCCGAACGACCGCGCCAGCGCTGAGCGCGCCCTCGAGTACATGGATCTTGACGCTGGCACCCCAATGAAAGACATCAGGGTCGACGCGGTGTTCATGGGCTCATGTACAAACTCGCGCATAGAAGACCTGCGCGTCTTCGCCTCCATCATCAAGGGTCGCACCAGGGCCGCTGGCGTTCGCGTCATGGTCGTTCCAGGCTCCGCCCGGGTGCGACTCGAGGCCGAGGCGGAGGGTATCGACCGGATCGTGGAAGAGTTTGGGGCGGAGTGGCGGTTCGCCGGCTGCTCGATGTGCCTCGGGATGAATCCAGATCAGCTCGCGCCCGGCGAGAGGTGCGCATCCACCTCGAACCGCAACTTCGAGGGTCGCCAGGGCAAGGGCGGCAGGACGCACCTCGTCTCGCCGCTGGTCGCGGCTGCGACCGCCATCCGCGGCACGCTGTCCAGCCCCTGGGATCTGGAGAACAGTCCGCTACCCGAGTCGGCCCCGAACACGGAGACCGCAGCGAAGGTCGGTGCGTGATGGAAAAGTTCACCACCGTCACCGGTATCGGGGTTCCCCTACAGCGGTCCAATGTCGATACAGACCAGATCATCCCCGCCGTATTTTTGAAGCGGGTCACGAAGACCGGCTTCGAGGATGCCCTGTTCCACGGTTGGCGCCAGGATCCGGAGTTCGTGCTCAACCGCGAGCCGTTCATCCATGGCACCGTGCTGGTCGCCGGCCCGGACTTCGGCACCGGTTCGAGCCGCGAACACGCCGTGTGGGCGCTGCGCGACTACGGGTTCGCGGTCGTGCTGAGCTCGCGATTCGGCGACATCTTCCGCGGTAACTCGGGCAAGCAGGGGTTGCTCGCGGCCCAGCTTTCCGAGAAAGATATTGAGACGATCTGGCTGATCATCGACGAGCACCCCGGGATCGAACTGACCGTCGACCTCATAGCCAAAATGGTCACGGTTGGCAAGGTGAGCTTTGCTTTTGAGATCGACGATTACACTAGGTGGCGTTTGCTTGAAGGGTTGGATGACATTGGTCTGACCCTGCGCGATGAGGCGCGAATTACCGAGTTTGAGGCGCAGCGTGAAAGCTGGCGGCCGAGAACTCTTCCCGCTCGCTGAGCAGGAAAATCGGGACTCAACGGCTGTCGCTTCAGCACCATGCTGTAGCTACTGCAACACAGAGGTGACTATGAATTCTCTTACCAAAGATGCGCAGAAGGCGGCGAAGAGGGTAGGGCTGCGCTCCGACAAGATCGTGATCAACGGCGGCAAACCGCTGGTGGGTCGCATCGAGTTGCGCGGTGCGAAAAACCTGGCGACCAAGGCCATGGTCGCAGCGCTCCTGGCCGACACCCCGAGCGTGCTCAAAGACGTGCCAGACATCAGCGACGTCGTCATCGTCACGGGAATGCTGGAGGCATATGGTGTCTCGGTCAGCAACGACGGCAACGGCACGCTTCGGCTCGACCCGAGCAACGTGCTCAAGGCGCACTTCGCCGAGATCGACGCACTTGCCGGTTCTAGCCGCATCCCCATCCTGTTCTGCGGTCCGCTGCTGCACAGGCTCGGCGAGGCGCTCATCCCCGACCTCGGCGGGTGTCGCATCGGCGACCGTCCGATCGACTTTCATATGGATGCCCTGCGAGCGTTCGGCGCGATCGTCGACAAGAGCTACGAAGGTATTCGCCTCACCGCACCGAACGGTCTCAAGGGTGCCGCTATCGAGCTGCCATACCCGAGCGTCGGAGCGACCGAGCAGGTGCTGCTCACCGCGGTGCTCGCCAAGGGTGTTACCGAGCTGAAGAACGCGGCGATCGAGCCTGAGATCATGGATCTCATAGCGATCCTGCAGAAGATGGGCGCAATCATCTCGGTCGAGCCGAACCGGGTCATCTTTATCGAGGGCGTCGAGAAGCTTCACGGCTACGAGCACCGCGCACTCTTCGACCGTAACGAGGCCGCGAGCTGGGCATCCGCAGCGCTGGCCACCGAGGGCGACATTTTCGTCGGCGGGGCGAAGCAGCAGGAGCTGATGACGTTCCTGAATATCTTCCGCAAGGCCGGCGGAGCGTTCGACATCCACGAGGATGGCATTCGCTTCTACCACCCGGGTACCCCACTGAAGCCGGTCGTGGTCGAGACCGACGTGCATCCGGGGTTCATGACCGACTGGCAGCAGCCACTCATCGTCGCGCTGACCAAGGCTGAGGGTCGCTCCGTGGTGCACGAGACCGTGTACGAGAACCGCTTCGGATTCACGGATGCGCTGATCACGATGGGCGCCGACATTGTGGTGTACAAAGACGGTCTCGAATCAATTAGCCGCAGGGTGCCGCGCCGACCGCTGGAGCAGGCGGCCGTCATCACCGGCCCCACCAAACTGCACGGCGCCGAGATTGAGATTCCCGACCTGCGCGGGGGGTTCAGCCACCTCATCGCCGCGCTGACTGCCGAGGGCCAGTCCACGGTCACCAATGTCGGTATCATCAGCAGGGGTTATGAGCATTTTATAGATAAGCTCACGTTGCTCGGAGCAGATTTTGAATACGAGGGCTAATTCTCAATACGAGGGATAAGAGACCTTCGTAAAATTGACGCCATGAAGGCTGGGTTCGTGAAGGCTGTTCAACAGTGATGAGAAGGGCGTCAACGAAGAGACCTCCGACGAGAAAAGCGCCGACCGAAGCTCCGTCAGGTACGACGCCGGCAGCGAGGCCCGCGTCGGAGAAGACCGCCATCTTCCGATTCTTCGCCTACTCGCTTCTGCCTCTGATGAACGTGCTGGCCCGGTATCGGGTGCACGGCCTCGAGAACGTGCCGGCCGCCGGGTCGTTCGTCGTCGCGCCAAACCACTACAGCAATATCGACCCCATCGTGATCGGCCTGGGACTGTGGAGGTCTGGCAGGATGCCTCGCTACCTCGCCAAAGCGTCGCTGTTTCGTAACCCGGTCGTGGGTGCACTGCTACGGAAGGCCGAGCAGATTCCGGTCGAGCGTTCCGGTAACTCGCGGGACGGCGTCGGCCCCCTCAAGCAGGCCCAAGACATCGCGGCGGCAGGCCACGCCGTCGTCATCTACCCGGAAGGCTCGCTCACCCGCGACCCGGACGGCTGGCCGATGCGCGGCAAATACGGTGCGGTACGTACCGCGATGGATGCCGGCATCCCTTTAATTCCGGCCGCTAGCTGGGGCGCTCAACTGGTGATGCCCCAGAAGACCAACCGCATCAGTGTCTTCCCCAGGAAGACAGTGGACATCGTCTTCGGACCACCCGTCGATCTGAGCGACTTCGCTGGGCGACCGCGAGATTCGCGAGTGCTGGCCGAGGCGACCGCCAGGTTGATGGCGGCGATCACCGCACTGGTCGAAGATCTGCGCGATGAGAAAGCACCGGTCGAACGGTGGAACCCCACAGAGCATGGCCAGACCGAGATCGGACGCTTCGATGACTCACACTGACCCGGCGGGCGCTGACCCGGTGGGCGCTGACTCGGCAAGCACTGACTCGGCAAGCACCGGCTCGCCGCTACCCCAGGCGCGCAGGGTTGCCGTGCTGGGCGCCGGGTCGTGGGGCACCACGTTCGCCAAGATCCTCGCCGACGCAGGCTCGGATGTCGCGCTCTGGGCCCGGCGCCCGGAGCTTGCCCGCGAGATTTCGCAGTCGAAGCGCAACAGCGACTACCTGCCCGGCATCAACCTCCCGCGCGGCCTGTGGGCCTCATCCCGCCTTCCCGACGTGATGGAGTCAGCCGAGCAGGTCTACCTCTCCGTGCCCGCGCAGTCCCTGCGCGAGAACCTGCGAATCGTGCGCGAACTCATCCCCACCGACGCGATCGTTGTGTCGCTGATGAAGGGTGTGGAGAAGGGAACTCGCGCGCGGATGAGCGAGGTGATCCGCCAGGAACTCGGTGTCGATGGGGAGCGGGTCGCCGTCGTATCCGGACCAAATCTCGCCCTGGAGATCGCCAAAGAGTGGCCCACCGCCGCGGTGGTGTCATCCGAAAGTCTCGACACCGCCACCGAGGTAGCGATGACGGCAACGAACCGCTATTTCCGCTCATACGTGAACACCGATGTGATCGGCACCGAGTTCGGCGGTGTGCTGAAGAACCTGATCGCGGTGGCGATCGGCATCGTCGATGGCGTCGGCTATGGCGAGAACACGAAAGCCTCGATCATCACGCGAGGGCTTGCCGAGATGACGGATTTCGCGGTGGCGTATGGCGCGAAAGCCGAGACCCTGGCGGGGCTGGCTGGCCTCGGCGACCTCATCGCCACCTGCGAATCCTCGCTCTCGCGCAACAACACGGCGGGCCGGCTGCTCGGTCAGGGCTACAGCTTCAGCGAGGTGATCAAGCAGATGAACCAGACCGCGGAAGGGCTGTCATCGGTGGCGCCGATTCTCGAACTCGCGCTGGCGAAGAATGTCGAGATGCCCATCGTGAGCCAGGTTGCCGAGGTGCTGGCGGGTACGCTGAACCCGCGCGACATCGCTCCGCATCTCACGACCGACGACATCCCGCAGGGGGAATAGGTGCCCAGACTCACTGTCGCCCTGCTCTTTGGCGGGCGCTCATCCGAGCACACCATCAGTTGTGCGACGGCCGGCGGGGTGCTCTCTGCCATCGATCGCTCGCGGTACGAGGTGATCCCGATCGGTATCACCCGTGACGGTGCCTTCACCCTTCAACCCGACGACGCCGACCTGTTTGCGCTGAATCCGTCGGCCATGCCGACCGTCACCGATAATGGCAGTCGGGTGCTGTGGCCAGAGTCCGCAATGACCCGCGAGTTTCAGGTGATGGATGCCTCGGGCGAGGTTCGATCGCTGGGAGACGTCGACGTGGTCTTCCCCATCCTGCACGGGCCGTTCGGAGAGGATGGCACCGTGCAGGGCATGCTCGAACTGCTCGGTCTTCCCTACGTGGGAAATGGAGTGCTGTCCTCGGCACTCGGCATGGATAAGCACTTCACCAAGACGGCCCTCGAGGCGGCCGGAGTGACCGTGGCGCCGTGGGTGACCGTGACCCCGGCGCAGTGGGCGGCCGATAATGCGCTCTGGCGGGGGCGGGCGGCATCCCTTGGTCTGCCGGTATTTGTGAAGCCGGCTCGCGCAGGTTCGTCGGTGGGCGTGACAAAGGTAACGAACGCTGAGCGGCTGGATGCCGCGCTGGAGCTCGCATTCGCCGAAGACGGCAAGGCGCTGATCGAACAGGCCATCGTTGGGCGCGAGCTCGAGTGTGCTGTGCTTTCGGGCCACACGGGCGCGCCGCCCAGGGTGAGCGTGGCCGGCGAAATCATCATCGCCGGTGACGGTTTCTACGATTTCGAGGCCAAGTACCTCGACGATTCTGTGGCGCAACTGGTGTGCCCGGCGACGCTCACCGAGGGTGAGCTTGCCGAGATGCAGCGGGTCGCCGCGAGGGCCTTCGAGGCGATCGGTGGATCGGGTCTCGCGCGAGTCGACTTCTTCTACACGGGCACCGATTTCATCGTGAACGAGCTCAACACGATGCCAGGGTTTACGCCGATCTCGATGTTCCCCAAATGTTGGGCGGCCACCGGGCTGCCGTACGCGGAGCTGATCGACGAGCTGATCGCGCTGGGCCTGGAGACCGCGCGCTAACCGGAGCAATCCCGGCGGACGAGGATGCGGGCGTCTCGCGGGCCGGTCGCAGCAGAGGCGCGAACTTAGCCGCCCGCCACCTCGGGTGAGACGCACGCTCGGTCGGCGGGAATTCTGCCTATGGCCGGCGCCAGATCGCTCAGCGCCTCGAACCCCGAGACTCCGTCTGTGCCGACGGCCGGGTCGCCGTCGCTGTCGATGATGACCTCGACCGCGGGAGTTCGACCGTAGGTGATGAACACGAAGTTCGGGTCGTCGGAATCGTCGCGCAGCCAGTCCACGCCGCCGACGGTGATGCATGGCAGGGTTGCGGTCGGCGCAGGGGAGGGCACGCCACACCGCAGCAGCAGGTACGACGGCTGACCCCAGGCTGCCGTGGCCTGGGCATCTGTCTCGCGGGCGGCCAACCCGCCGACCGTCTCCGGCAGTCGCACCATCATCGTCGCGCAGGCTGGGTTCGAGGCATCGGCCGCGGCGTCGAGCACGACCACCGGCGCACAACCCGCCAGGAGCAGAAGTACTGCTGCCATCAGCGCTGCACGGGTCGTCGGCTTCATCGGGATTCAGGCTACCGTGTGAACCATGACGCCAGCAGTGACCCCCTCGCCGGACAACGCGCCACACGACACCGTTGGCAGCCGTGACCTCTCCGCAGGCCAGGCGTCAGGTAGTTCCACCGTCGGCGCGCTGGGGGAACAGTCGGTGCTCGCCCGGATCTTCCCCAGGCTGCCCTCGGCGGCGGCAGAACTCGTCGGACCGGGCGACGATGCCGCCGTGGTTTTCGCCGCGGATGGTCGGGTCGTGATCACCACCGACATGATGATCCACGGTCCAGATTTCCGGCTCGCGTGGTCGACACCGCACGATCTGGGATGGAAGGCCGCGGCATCCAATCTCGCGGATATCGCCGCAATGGGCGCCGTGCCCACCGCTCTCGTGGTGGCGCTCGCGGTGCCCACAGACACCCCGGTCGAGGTGCTCGAGCAGTTCGCGGACGGCCTCCGGGATGGATGCGAGGCGATGGCCCCCGGGTGCGGCGTGGTGGGCGGTGACCTCTCGGTATCGAGCGTGCTCACGATCGCGGTGACCGCCCTTGGCGACCTTCAGGGGCGCGACCCGGTGCTGCGCTCCGGCGCCAGTGTCGGCGACATCGTGGCGGTGTCGGGCGTGCTGGGGGCGGCGGCGGAGGGGCTGCAGCTGCTGTTCGAGGGCGGCATGGTTGAGGGTGTTCCGGATGCCGCATCCACTGCAAAGCTCAAACTCGACCACAGCGCCGCCATCGCCGCCCAGCTCACACCTCGGCCCCCGATCGCCGACGGCCCCGCCGCCGCGATCGCCGGAGCGACCGCCATGCTCGACCTCAGCGACGGCCTCGCCATCGATGCTCGCCGCCTCGCGACGGCCAGCGGTGTGGCCATCGACCTGTCGAGTGCGGCGGTCGGCGGCAGGTTACAGCTCGAGGGCGGAGAGGATCACAGCCTGCTCGCCACCTTCCCGGCCGCAGCGGCGTTGCCGGGCGGGTTCAGGCGCATCGGCGCCGTGGTGGAGGGCGACGGCCTGCTGGTCGACGGCGCGCCGTACGACAGGGCGAGCGGGTGGGATCCGTACGTCGGCTGGGATGGCCACTCAGGCTAAGCTGCACCGATGGGCGCCGGCCAGCCGTCGCTACGCGCCCTGCCCGCTGTCGCTGTGCGCCCTGCCCGTTGTCGCTACGCGCCCTGCCCGCTGTCGCTGTGCGCTCAGCCCGCTGTCGCTACGCGCCCAGCCAGTACAGCGCAGTGTCGCCGTAATCCTTGCGGCGCTGAAGTTCGAGGCCGTTCGGCCACTCGGGTTCGGATGTGCGCGAGCTGCGCTCCAGCACCACGACCGCGCCCGGCGAGAGTCGCGGCATGAGTGCCTCGAGGTTCTGCGCGAGTTCGGTCGGTCCGAGGTCGTAGGGCGGATCCATGAAGACCAGATCCCAGAAGGCACGGGCCGACTCCAGAAACGCCTGCACCGATTGCCCAGACGATTCAATGGTCGGCCTGGCGCCCTTCGGGGCCTGTTTCAGGATGCGCGCGGCGTTGAGCTTGCCGGTCTGGATGCTGCGATCCACCAGTGTCACGTGGATGGCGCCGCGTGAGGCGGCCTCCAGCCCGAGCGCACCTGAGCCCGCGTAGAGGTCGAGCACACGCATCCCCGTGATCGCTTCCCTCGACTCGAGCGCGGAGAATATGGCCTCCCTCACTCGGTCGCTGGTCGGCCGGGTTCCCGAGCCGGGGACCGCGATGGTGAGGGACCCGGCCCACCCGGCGATGATTCGGGTCATGTCCCGGCTAAACCCAGAACCGGAAGAGGTCGAAGCCACTCCAGATAAACACGGCCGGAACCTGAAGGAATGAGACAATCCCGATAATCGCTGAGAAAAACAGCGCGTTGACCACGGGTATCCACAGCAGCGCAAAAAGGCCGAGGATCGCGAACGGCGCGATGGGCGCCACCGCGGCGAGCACTCGTTCAGGCAGGTAAGGCTGGATGATGCCGAAACCGTCCAGTCCGGGAACGGGCAGCAGATTCAGCACGGTTGCTGTCACCTGCAGGAACAGCAGGAACGACAGCGTGACCCAGAACGGGCTCGACCCCTCCCGGAATGCGAGGACCACGGCGAGAATCAGCGCGATGGCGAGATTGGTGAGTGGCCCGGCTGCCGAGACTGCCGAGTTGGCGAAACGCGATCGGATGGCGTTGCGATCGATGAACACTGCGCCGCCGGGGAGGCCGATGCCGCCGGCGATCAGGAAAACGAGCGGCAGCACGAGGCTGAACACTACGTGGGTGTAGCGCAGCGGGTTGAGCGTCAGATACCCGCGGTGCACCACCGAGAGGTCACCGTTGCGGTAGGCGAGGTAGGCGTGGGCGAACTCATGAAGGGACAGCGAGATGACCCAGATGAATACAACGAAGAAAAAAGACATGACGGGAGCGGGGCCGACTCCAGACCACAGTGCCCAGCCCGACACCGCAGCGCCGACGACGAGTGCAAGGAAGACCGGCGATGGGCGGCGACTGGCCTGCCGAGTCGCGTGCTGTGCGCTGTCGATCGGAATGGGCGCCGGGAGGTCGGTTCCGTGTGACTCCTGGGGCGCGACGTAGCCGGGCACTCGCTCGCCATACTGTGGCCGATCATCGCCGCCGGATCCATTCGTCACGGGGGCAATCCTGCCACACCGGGGGTGACGGGTAGCGTAGCTGTCGTGGCATCCCCCCTCGATCAGAAGCTCAGCGTCGCGCTGGGCGAGCGCACCGCTGCCGCCTTCTCTAAGGGGCTCGGCCTCATCACGGTCGGCGACCTCCTCAGCCATTATCCGCGACGGTACGCTCGCCGGGGCGAGCTGACCGAACTCACCCACCTCCCCATCGACGAGAATGTGACGATTGTGGCAGAGGTGCTGCGGGTGATGAACCGGCCGATGCGGGCCAAGCGCGGTTCGATCCTTGAGGTGACGATCGGCGATGGACTGGGCATCCTGACCCTGACTTTCTTCAACCAGGCATGGCGGGCCAACGAGTTGACACCGGGCGCGCGGGGTATTTTTGCGGGAAAGGTCGGCGACTATCGCGGGAGCCTGCAGCTCGCCCACCCTGACTATGAGCTGTTCGACGAGACTGGTGTCGACGCCGCTGGTGGCGGCAATGCCGGCGGAGACGTCGGCGATGGTGCTGCTTCTCGCGCTGGCGGTGGCGGCAATGCCGGCGGAGATGTCGGCGATGCTGCTGCTGGCAGTGGCGATGGTGTTGCTGCTGCTGCTGCTGCTGCTGGCGCTGGCGATGGTGTTGCTGCTGGCGCTGCGGCCGACAGCGCCGGCGCCGAGCGCGCGAAAGCCTGGGCCGAGCTGCCGATTCCCCTCTATCCGGCCACCTCTACCGTGGCGAGCTGGCAGATCCAGAAGGCTGTCG
>NZ_JANLVV010000087.1:0-7369 GCF_031364185.1 Salinibacterium sp.
AGTTAAGGTCTTCGAGGTCGAAGGCCAGCGCACCCTTCGAGCCAGATACCTCCACCCTCAGGGCGTTCTTGCGGCCGGTGGCGAACCGGGTGGCCTCGAAAATTCCGAGCACCCCGCTGTCGAAGCGGCCGGTAAATAGCGCAACATCGTCGACCGTCACGTCGCCAAGCTCGGTGCCACCGGTGCCACCGAGACCGCTGGATGAGTGCAGGATGGGGCGCCGAGCGATGATGGTCTCGAGCGTTCCCGAGACGCTGGCCAGCCTCATTCCGGTGATGAACTGGGATAGGTCGATGATGTGGGCCCCAATGTCACCGAGCGCACCGGAGCCGGCATGTTCCTTCTGCAACCTCCACACGAGGGGTGTTGCCGGGTCGGTCAACCAGTCCTGCTGGTAGCTGGCGCGAACCTGGTGGATGTCACCGAGCCTGCCCGCGGCAACGAGGTCCCGAGCGAACGTAGCGGCAGGTACCCGCCGATAGGTGTGGCCGAGCATGCCGAACACCCCACGGGCCGCGGCTCGAGTCGCGGCATCCGCCATCGCCATCGCCTCGTCGACGGTATTGGCCAGGGGCTTTTCGCAGAGCACATGCTTGCCGGCCTCGAGGGCGGCGATCGCGATCTCGGCGTGCGAATCACCCGGGGTCACGATGTCGATCACATCGATGTCGTCTCGCTCGATGGCCTCGCGCCAGTCTGTGGCCGATTCGGCCCAGCCCCACTTCTCAGCCGCATCTGCCACTGCGCCCGCGCTGCGACCGACAACCAACTGCATGACGGGGTTCGCCTCAAGCTCGAAAAACCGCGGGGCCACCCGCCAGCCCTGAGAGTGCGCTGCCCCCATGAAGCCGTGGCCGATCATGGCCACATTCAGGCGTCGTGTCGTGCGCATGTCACCTCATCCTTTTCGCGCCGGCAGGGATATCTGATGAGCCTAGGGTGCCCGCGTGCTGTGCAGCACACGGGCACCGGTTGGTGGCCTACGACTCGAAAGCGGAGCCGATGTACTTTTCTACGTTGTCCTTTGTGACGACCGGGGCGTTCAGTACGATCCGGCTGGGAACCTCGATCTCGACAAGATCGCTGAGTGCCTTCTCCTGCGCGATCAGCCGCGCGAGGCGGATGCCGTCGGCAGCCTGGGTCGACGGATAAATCACGGTGGCCTGCAGCACGCCAGAGCCAGCCTGGATCTCACGCATCGCGTTAGCCGAGCCCGCGCCGCCCACCATGAAGAACTCGCTGCGGTTCGCTGCGGCAATGGCGGCGAGGACGCCGACACCCTGGTCATCGTCGTGGTTCCAGATTGCGTCGATCTTCGGTGCCGCCGAAAGAAGCTGCGATGTCACTGCCTCGCCACCCTGGATCGTGAAGTCGGCGGCGACCCTGTTCGAAACCTTCAGCCCGCAGTCGTCCAGTGACTTGGCAAATCCTTCGCTGCGAGCCTGAGTCAGGGGCAGCGAGTCGATTCCCGCGATCTCGGCAATAACGGCATCAGGTTTGTCACCGAGCTGCTCGCAGATGTAGGTTCCCGCGCTCACGCCCATGCCGTAGTTGTCGCCAAGGATCGTCACGCGCGCGGCGAAGGTGCTCGAGAACTCGCGGTCGACGTTGATGACCGGGATCCCGGCGTTCATCGCTTTGATCGCGACCTCGGTCAGTGCCGCGCCGTCGGTGGGCAGCAACACAATCGCGTCAACCTTGTCGTTGATGAAGGTCTCGACCTGGCTGATTTGCAGATTGGCGTCGTTCGTTCCCTCCGCGACAACGAGCTTCACGTCGGAATACTTCGCGGCCTCGGCGATGGCGGCCGAGTTGATCGCACCAAGCCATCCATGGTCGGCGGCCGGGCCGGAGAACCCGATCGTGATGGTCGCGCCGGAGGCCGCATTGCCGTCGACGGTGCTGCTGTCGGGTTTGGTGCCGGTGTCAGTAGTTCCGGCGGTGCAGCCTGCGAGCAGTGTCATGGCAACGAGAGACGAGCCTGCGGTGATAAGCAGCGTGCGAGTTCTGCGAGAAGCGAGCATGTGTTTCCTCCTGGGTAGGTGACGTGCGGTTCTGGTCGCCGATGAGGAAGGGTAGGGGCGAATTTCCGCGATCTTTTAGTCGCGCGAGCATCCAGGTCCACATTGACGTTTGATGCAACATAACAGGTATTTCTATGCTGAGGAAGAGACATTTTCCCTCATTTGGTAACAATTGACTGCGCCAATGAAGGACATCTGTTATGTTGCGTTCATGATCAAAGTCGACCATGGCCCTGCCCTTCTCGAGGTCAGGGGCATCACCAAGAACTTCGGCACCGTGCGCGCCCTGGGCGGCGTTGACCTGTCGATCATGGCCGGGGAGGTGCACGTCATCCTGGGTCAAAATGGCGCGGGAAAGTCGACACTCATCAAACTTCTCGCGGGGGTCTACACGCCCGACAGCGGTGAGATCATCTGGCGGGGACAACCCGTCGTGATAGCCGATCCGGTCGCCGCGCTGGAGATGGGTATCGCCACCATGTACCAGGAGCTCGACGTCGTTGACGGCCTGACCATCGCCGAGAACATCTTCCTGGGACATGAGATTGCGACGGGTGGGGTGCTGAATCGACGCAAGGCCAACAGGCTCACTCGCGACCTGCTGCACCGCCTGGGGCACGGCGATCTTTCACCCAGCCGAGAGGTCGGCACGCTTTCTCCGGCGCATCAACAGATCGTCAGCATGGCCAGGGCGCTCTCGCGGGATACTCGACTCATCATCATGGACGAACCATCCGCGGTGTTGGACTCCGAAGAGGTGAAGAATCTGTTCCGGGTGGTGAACGAGCTCACCTCCGCGGGGATAGCCGTCGTGTACATCTCCCATCGCCTCGCCGAGATCCGTGAGATCGGTGATCGCATCTCGGTGATCAAGGATGGACAGAGCATGGCTCACGGCCTCGCCGTCGCCGACACCCCCACCAGCGAACTCATCAGGCTCATGACCGGTCGCGATCTTGAGAACGTGTTCCCGTCCGCCACCCCAGTCTCGTCCGATGCGCCTGAGCTGCTCGCTGTTCAGAATCTCTCCGTGCGCGGGGTCTTTGAGCGGGTTGACTTCACTGTGCGGGCGGGAGAGATTGTGGGGCTCGCCGGGCTGGTTGGTTCTGGTCGCTCCGAAATTCTCGAGGCACTCTATGGGGCAGTAAAACCCACCACCGGCACCGTATCCGTGGCCGGCCGGATGCTGAAGCGTGGCTCAGTGAACGACGCAGTGAGCAGTGGCATGGGACTGTCGCCCGAAGAGCGAAAAAGCCAGGGGCTGCTTCTCGGTGAGGCAATTTTCACGAACGTGACCCTGTCATCCTTTGCGCGATTTGCCCGTTCCGGGCTGCTCCGCGAGCGAGCTGAGCGAAATGCTGCCCGCACCCAGCTCGAAGCCCTCCAGTTGCGCCCGGCAGACCCCGACCGCGCGGCTGGCACCCTCTCCGGAGGTAACCAGCAGAAGGTCCTGCTCGCGCGGTGGCTCGTGCATGGCACGAAAGTTCTGCTCCTCGACGAGCCCACACGGGGAGTGGATGTGGGCGCCCGCGCCGAGATTTACGCACTCATCCGCAGTCTCTCCGCAGCAGGCACGGCCATCGTCATCGTCTCCAGCGAGATCGAGGAGGTTCTCGGACTGGCCGATCGGGTGCTCGTGATCGCCGAAGGTCGAGTGCTCACGACCGTGAACGCGAGCGACATCGACGAGCCAGGCGTGCTAGATCTCGTAATGGAAGGAAGTGCCGCATGAGCGCCCAGACCATAGTTTCCCGTGCCGAGCCGGTCACACCGGATGAGCCCCCTCAGCGCGCGAGCGCCCGCGGTGCCATCGGGAGAGTTCTCGGCAGCAGCGCCGGGCGCAACCTCGGGCTCGTCATTGCGCTTCTGGTGCTCTTCGCGATCGGCGCGGTCACCGCGGGTGAAAGGTTCACGAATTTCGAGAACGTTCTGACGATCATCCGATTCGCGTCCATCATTGGCGTACTGAGCATCGGGATGACCTTCGTGATCATCGGAGGCGGCATCGACCTCTCCGTGGGATCGCTCATGGGGCTCGGTTCGGTTGTAGCCACGCTGTCAGTGGTTCAGACCTTCGCGGAGAGTACGTCATGGCTCGTCATGGTGGTCGTCGCCATCGCCGTCGGAACACTCGCCGGAGTACTGAACGGGCTTGTCGTCTCCTACGGAAATGTCGTGGCGTTCATGGCGACCCTCGCGATGTTGGTCGCTGCAAGGGGCTTTGCCGAGATTTTGTCCAACCGCACTACCCAGATCGTGAGATCGCAGGACTTTATCGAGTTCTTCCGAGCGAACCTCATCGGAGTTCCGGTGCTGATCTGGATCTTCGTCATCGTCGCCGCGCTGGGCTGGTTTCTGCTGAATCGAACTACCTTTGGCCGACGCACGGTAGCCATTGGTGGCAACCGTGAAGCGGCGCGGCTCGCGGGCATCAAAGTCAAACGCCACACCGTCTACCTGTACGGGCTGGCCGGACTGACCGCCGGCATCGGTGCTGTCATGATGCTTGGGCGTACGACGGCAGGAACCTCCACTCACGGCGAGCTCTATGAGCTCGATGCGATTGCGGCTGTCGTCGTTGGCGGAACCCTTCTGATCGGCGGACGCGGCACTATCGTGGGCACCGTCTTTGGCGTGCTCATCTTCGCCACGCTGACCAACGTTTTCACGCAAAACAACCTGAACACTTCTGTTCAAGCCGTGGCTAAAGGCGTCATCATCGTGCTCGCGGTACTCCTGCAGCAGCGCTTCGCCGCCAGGGCGCGACGCTGACTTCCGCTCACCCTATCCACCATCTCCACAGAAAAGACAAGCCATGACCGTGCCAACCCCCACTCGCGACGATAAGTTCTCCTTCGGACTCTGGACCATCGGATATAACGGAACCGACCCCTTCGGCGGACCCACCCGTGCACACCTCGACACCGTGCACGCCGTCGAGAAGCTCGCGGAGCTGGGCGCGTACGGCATTACATTCCATGACGATGACCTGTTCGCGTTCGGCTCTAGTGATGCGGAACGCCAGAAGGAGATCGATCGACTCAAGCAGGTGCTCGCCGACACCGGCCTGATCGTGCCGATGGTGACCACCAACCTGTTCAGCGCTCCCGTATTCAAAGACGGCGGATTTACCTCGAACGACCGTGACGTTCGCCGCTTCGCGATGCGCAAGGCGATGCGACAGCTCGAGCTCGGCGTCGAAGTCGGGGCGAAAACCTTCGTCATGTGGGGCGGACGCGAGGGCGCCGAATACGACGCGGCAAAAGACATCCGCAGCGCGCTCGAGCGCTACCGCGAGGCCGTCAACATGTTCGCGCAGTACGTCACCGATAAGGGATACGACATCCGGTTCGCGATCGAGCCGAAACCGAATGAGCCGCGCGGCGACATCCTGCTGCCGACCGTGGGCCACGCGATGGCCTTCATCGACACCCTCGAGCGGCCGGAACTTTTCGGCGTGAACCCCGAGGTCGGGCACGAGCAGATGGCCGGGCTGAACTTTGCCGCCGGCATCGCGCAGGCGCTGTACCAGGGCAAGCTCTTCCACATCGATCTGAACGGCCAGCGCGGGATCAAGTACGACCAGGATCTCGTGTTCGGCCACGGCGACCTCCACAACGCCTTTGCGCTCGTCGACCTGCTGGAGAACGGCGGCCCGAACGGCGGCCCCTCCTACGACGGGCCACGCCACTTCGACTACAAGCCGAGCCGCACCGAAGACGAGGTCGGCGTCTGGCACTCCGCCGCAGCCAACATGCGCACCTACCTGCTGCTCAAAGAGCGCGCCGCTGCCTTCCGGGCCGACCCGGAGGTGCAGGAAGCGCTCGCGGCCTCCCGCGTGCCCGAGCTCTCGACGCCGACGCTGTCCGATGGCGAGACGTACGACGACCTACTGGCCGATCGTAGCGCGTTCGAGGACTTCGACCATGGCGCCTACTTCAACGGCAAGGGCTTCGGCTTCGTACGGCTGCAGCAGCTCGCAACCGAGCACCTGCTCGGCGCGCGCTAGACCCAGGGCCAGCACTCTTCTGCTTTCATTATTCAGGAGGGTGTGTGACTGGTGAGGCGTGTGGGGCTGGTGCGCTTTCCACCGGCCCCAGCCACCACTCCAGCCCCATCACCTCCTGAATGATGAAAGAGAGAACACCCATGACACTTGTTGCCGGCATCGACAGCTCCACGCAGAGCTGCAAGGTCGTGATTGTGGATGCCGCGACCGGCGAGACCGTTCGCTCGGGCCGCGCGCCTCACCCCGGCGGCACCGAAGTCGACCCCGAGGCATGGTGGAACGCGCTGATCCTCGCGGTTGCGGACGCCGGTGGACTCGCGGACGTCGAGGCGATCTCGGTAGCAGGGCAGCAGCACGGCATGATCGTGCTGGATCACGGCGGACGGGTCATCCGCCCCGCCCTGCTCTGGAATGACACACGCTCAGCGCACGCCGCCCGTGACCTCGCGGACGAGGTCCCTGACATTGTCAACCGGACCGGTTCGGTTCCGGTGGCATCATTCACCATCACGAAGCTGCGCTGGCTCGCCGATCACGAGCCAGACAACGCGGCGCGGGTCGCGGCAGTGGCACTCCCCCACGACTGGCTGACCTGGCGGCTGCGCGGTTTCGGACCGGAGAATCCGCGGCTGGATGCCCTCACCACGGACGCCTCCGACGCGAGCGGCACCGGCTATTTCGACCCTTCCACGGGCGAGTACGACCTCGCCCTGCTCGCCACCGCGCTGCGCCGTCCTTTCGGAAATTCAGGAATCGAGCCGCACGTCGTGCTGCCGCGCGTACTGGATCCGGGAGCGCAGGCCGGCGTCATGCCGCAATCTCCTGAATTTCCGAAAGGGGGCAGGGTGACAGTCGGGGTGGGTGCCGGCGATAATGCGGCGGCCGCCCTCGGGCTGGGCGCTCGGGATGGTGATGTCGTGGTCTCGATCGGCACCAGCGGCACGGTGTTTGCCGTCACGGGCGTTCCGTCGCGTGACGAGACCGGAGCCGTCGCTGGCTTTGCCGATGCGAGCGGGCTGTTTCTGCCACTGGTTGCGACCCTCAATGCCGCGCGCGTGCTCGACTCCATCGCGGGGCTTCTGGGCCTCGCTCATGACGAGCTCGGCGAGCTGGCTCTCAGCGCCGCACCCGGCGCGGCCGGGCTCGTGCTCCAGCCCTACTTTGAGGGCGAGCGCACCCCCAACCTTCCGGATGCCACGGCCACCCTGTTCGGCATGACCCTGGCCTCGACCACTCGAGCCAACCTCGCGCGCGCGGCCATCGAGGGAGTGCTCTGCGGACTTGCCGACGGGCTGGATGCACTCACGGCGCAGGGGGTGGATGCGCGGCGCATCCT